>NZ_JBSHAM010000002.1:125001-160852 GCF_053611505.1 Amycolatopsis sp. NPDC054798
CCCGCACGGTCCGGCGCCGCTCGGCTCGTCGGCCCCGCTCGGCCGGTCCCGCACGGTCCGGCGCCGCTCGGCTCGTCGGCCCCGCTCGGCCGGTCCCGCACGGTCCGGCGCCGCTCGGCTCGTCGGCCCCGCTCGGCCGGTCCTGTCCGGGCCCGGTGCCGCTCGGCTCGTCGGTCCGGTCCGGCAAGCTTCCGCCTGGTTCGGTTCGTCCGGCCACTCGGGATGGCTCACGCCGTTCGTCATCGGCCAACCCGCCGTCGCTGGGTGCGGCACGTCAGCACCTAGCCGGCCGCGGCTGAGCGCTCCGTTCGATCCCGCCCGGCACTCCGCCCGCCACGCCATAGTCCCGGTTCGCCACGGACTCGGCTCGGCCGCGGAGCTTCGCCCCGCTACGGCATTGGCCCGGCGAAACTAAGGGCTCAGTTAAGCCCTGCACGCCTGACGACACGGTGGACCTGGAACCGGCTCGGCTCGGCTCGGCTCGGCTCGGCTCGGCTCGGCTCGGCTCGGCTCGGCTCGGCTCGGCTCGGCTCGGCTCGGCTCGGCTCGGCTCGGGAGAGCTTGCCAGCCCGCCAGCCCACACCCGGCGAAGCGAAAAACCGCGAGAAAAACCCGACTCCGCCCAGCCACTTGACAAAGGGTGGACAATAAAAAATCGACGCGTCTTCACCAAGCAATCAGAAGTCGCGCCGAATCTGGGTTCAGATTAACAGCAGCGAGGGGCACTTGTCAACTCAGGGGTACGAAGAAGAACTGCGGTCCGAACAGGACTACGTCGCCGGGCTCTACCGGCGGCTCGACGATGAGCGCCGGAGGGTCAAGGAGCGCTACACCGCTGCCCTCAAACGAAACGACGAGACTCCGGGCGAGCGCGACGTCGAGGTGCGCGCGCTCACTCGTGAAACGCGGCGGCTTTCGGTCGCCGACTCCGGGTTGTGTTTCGGGCGGCTCGACGCGCTCGACGGCGACCATTCCTACATCGGCCGGATCGGGCTTTTCGACGAGGACGACGAGTACAAACCCGTTCTTCTCGACTGGCGCGCGCCGGCGTCCAGCGCGTTTTACACCGCCACCGCCGCCACGCCTGAGGACATGCGGCGACGGCGGCAGTTCCACACGCGCGGGCGGCAGGTCACGTCCTTCACCGACGAGGTTTTCGGGCGGCCGGGCAGCGGCGAGGAGAACGACGCCGACGCGGCGCTGCTCGCCGCGGTCAACGCGCCTCGCGGCGAGGGGATGCGGGACATCGTCGCGACGATCCAGGCCGAGCAGGATCGCATCATCCGGCTCGATCATCCTGGGGTCCTGGTCATCGAGGGAGGGCCGGGGACCGGGAAGACCGTGGTGGCGTTGCACCGCGTCGCGTATCTGCTCTACACCCAGCGGGAGCGGATGGAGCGGCACGGGGTCCTCGTCCTCGGGCCGAATCCGTCGTTCCTGAACCACATCGGGCGCGTGCTGCCGTCGCTCGGCGAGTCCGACGTGGTCTTCACCACGCCGGGCGGGCTGGTCCCGGGGCTGCGGGCGCACGCTGAGGACGAGCCGGAAGTCGCGCGGTTCAAGGGATCTCTGCGGATGCTCGACGTCCTCGCGGCGGCGGTCGCGGACCGGCAGGAGCTGCCGAAGGAACCGATCCCGATCGAACTCCGCGACGTCACGGTCCGGATCGACGCGGAGACCGCCGAATGGGCCCGTGACGAGGCGCGGCAGAGCGGACGGCCGCACAACGAGGCGCGGGCGGTGTTCGTCGAGATCGTCACTTACGTGCTCACCGAACGCGCCATGACCCGCATCGGGCGCGGTTGGCTCACTCGCGACGACAAGGAGGAGTGGGAGGACCTCCGTTCCACGCTCGTCAAAGAACTTCTGGCGAACGCATCGTTCGTCAAGGCGATCGACAGCCTTTGGCCCGTTCTGACCCCGGAAAGCCTGCTGACCACGCTGTACTCCTCCCCCGCGCGGCTCACCGCGGCCGGCGCCAGCCAGGCGCTGCTGCGCGAGCCGGACGCGGCCTGGACGGTGTCGGACGTCCCGCTCCTGGACGAGCTGATCGACCTCCTGGGCACGCCGCCGGACCGGAAGAAACAGCGGGAGGACAACGCCGAACGCGAGGCGGAGGCCGAGTACGCGGCGGGTGTGCTGGACATCATGCGGCTCGACCGCGAGGAGATGGACGAGGACATCGGACTCTCCGCGGAGCATCTGCTCTACGACACCGATCTGGCCGAGCGCTTCGTCGAAACCGACACCCGCGACCTCGCCGAACGCGCCGCCGCGGACCGGGACTGGACCTACCGGCACGTGGTGGTCGACGAGGCGCAGGAACTGTCCGAAATGGACTGGCGGGTGCTGATGCGGCGGTGCCCGAGCCGGTCGTTCACCGTGGTCGGCGACCTGGCGCAGCGCCGGTCGGCGGCGGGGGCGCGCGACTGGGGTTCGATGCTGGACCCGTACGTCCCGGGCCGCTGGGCCTACCGTTCGCTCACCGTCAACTACCGCACCCCGGCGGAAATCATGGCTGTCGCGGCCTCGGTGCTGGCCGAGTTCGCGCCGGGCGTCGAGCCGCCGGAATCGGTGCGCGCGTGCGGGGTCCGGCCGTGGTCGCGGAAGGTCGCCGACGACGAATTGCCCGCTGCGGTCGAGGAATTCGTGCGGGCCGAGGCGGGCCGGGAAGGGACCAGCGTCGTGATCGGACCGCCGGACGTGCCGGGCGCGGTGCCGGCGTCGGAAACGAAGGGCCTGGAGTACGACGCCGTGCTTCTGGTGGACCCGGACCGGATCCTCGCGGAGGGACCGCGCGGCGAGGCCGAGCTGTATGTCGCGCTGACCCGTGCGACGCAACGGCTCGGCGTGCTGCACCGCGGCGCGTTGCCGTCGATGCTGAGCGGGTTGGAGGAACGAGGGTAACTTCTCAGGAGCGCAGTTCGGGAGCGAGGACGCTGCTGCGCTTCAACGCTTTCAGCACCACCCCGGTGTGCACCGAATCCGCCTGCCTGGACCAGGCGGAGCTGCCGACGAACTCGTGCAAGGCGGCGATGTCGGGCAAGGTCACGTCAGCGAGCAGCTGATACTCGCCCGTCATCGCCGCCGCGTACCGCACGTAAGGCGAGCTGAGCAGAGCCCGTCCGAGGTCGTCGACGTGGTGCGGGCGGCACCGGATCCACAGCAGCGCTTCGACCGGCAGCCCGAGCACAGCAGGTTCCACTACGGCCCGGATGAACACCTTTTCCTCGCGCCGCAATGTATCCAGGCGGCGGCGGACGGTCGACTCCGAGATTCCGGCGGCGCGGGCGAGTTCCTCGTGGGTCCGGCGGCCGTCCTCGCGCAGCGCGCGCACGATGGCGCGTTCGTCGCTGCTGAAGGACACGCCGTCGGGCTCCCGGGGCTGCGGGGTCGGCTGCGGCAGCGAGGAGATCGCCGCCGTCTCGGCCGGGCTGAGCAGGCCGGGCTGCCATTCGTGGATGGTGCGGTAGTAGCGGGTGACGGTATCGGCCGTCAGATCGTGCAGGCCGGGGATTGCCGCCATCTCGTCGAACATGAAGGTCTGCAGCCGGTTGCGGTCGCAGAAGACCTCGGCGACCAGTTCGCCCTGCCCGGTGATGAGGTAGCAGAAGCTGGTCTCCGGCCGTCCCGCGAGCGCGGTGCCCGCGGGACGGCCGAGCCCGGCTTGGCAGCGGCCGCGCACCAGCAGCGGCACACCGTGCGGCGAAACGGCGACCACCGTCACGACGCCGGTCTGCAGCAGGTGCGTCCCGCGACGGGCCACCGTGCGCTCCGGCGCGTCCAGCACCTCGGCGATCCGGCGCCAGGACGCGCGGCCGTCGACTTGGAGCGCGCCGGCGATCCGGCGGTCGAGTGGGTCCAACCGTGCGGTCATCAGCCAATACTCTGGCTGATTCCGTCATTTGTCGAGCAGCTCTTGTCTGACCTCAGCAGCACGCGCGAAGCTGGCGTCTCGAACGGACATCGCCGCCAGGAAAGGAAGCCAGTGAGCGCCGAGGAGATCTGCTACCTGCCCGCCCGCGAGCTGGCCCGGCGGTTGCGCACCCGCGAGGTGTCCGCCCGCGAGGTCCTGCGAGCCCATCTCGATCGGATCGAGCAGGTCAACCCCCAGATCAACGCGATCGTCACCCTCACCGCCGAGCGCGCGCTGAGCGAGGCCGCGGCCGCCGACGAACGGCTCGCGCGCGGCGAGGAGGTCGGCCCGCTGCACGGAATCCCGGTGGCGCACAAGGACACGCACGACGTCGCCGGGGTCCGCACCACCTACGGCTCCCCCATTTTCGCCGACCACGTGCCGGACAGCGACACGCTCGTCGTCGAACGGATCCGGGCCGCGGGCGCGATCACGCTCGGCAAGACGAACGTGCCGGAGTTCGGGGCCGGTTCGCACACGATGAACCCGGTCTTCGGAGCCACCCGCAACCCGTACCGGCGGGAGTTGTCCGCGGGCGGCAGCAGCGGCGGCGCGGCGGCAGCCTTGGCCGCGGGCTTGCACCCGCTCGCCGAGGGCAGCGACATGGGCGGTTCGCTGCGCAATCCGGCGTCGTTCTGCAACGTCGTCGGCCTGCGTCCATCGCCCGGCCGCGTGCCGACCTGGCCGGCGACGATGCCGTGGGAGGCGCTGGGCGTGCAGGGGCCGATGGGCCGGACAGTCGCCGACGTCGCGCTGCTCCTCTCCGTGCTCGCCGGGTACGACGAACGCAACCCGATCGCGCTGGACCAGCCCGCCGCGCCCTTCGCCGGACCGCTCGACGCCGACCTCGCCGGGCTGCGCGTGGCGTGGTCGCCGGACCTCGGCGGCCTGCCGGTCGACCCGGCGGTCACCGCCGTGCTGGAACCGGCGGTGCGGGTGTTCGCCGACCTCGGCTGCCGCGTCGAACCGGCCTGCCCCGATCTCACCGTAGCGGACGAGGTGTTCCGGACTCTTCGCGGATGGCTTTTCCACGCCGGAATGGGCGAACTGCTCGAAAAGCATCCGGACAAGATGAAGAAGACGCTCGCCGGCAACATCGCTTTCGGCGCAACGCTTTCCGGTGCCGACGTGGCGAACGCGCAGACGCGGCAGCTGCAGCTCATCACCGGGATGCGCGAGTTCTTCACCCAGTACGACCTCCTGCTCGCGCCGGTGAGCCAGCTGCCGCCGTTCCCGGTGGAATGGGAGTACCCGGAAACCGTTGCCGGACAGCCGATGCACGACTACCTCGAGTGGATGCGCTCGGCGTACTCGATCTCGGCGACCGGCTGCCCGGCGCTGTCGGTGCCAGCGGGGTTCACCGGCGACGGACGTCCGGTGGGGCTGCAGCTCATCGCGCCGCTGCGGGGCGAGCTAGGGCTGCTGCGCGCCGCGCACGCTTTCGAGCAAGCGACCGGGCACGGAAACCGGCGTCCCGTCTTCTGAAGTCCCGGATTCGCCGCCCGCGCGGAATTCGGCGGCGAACTCCGCCGCACCGAGGCCGTCGCTCGCGCGGGCGGTGATCCGGTCCACGTCCTCGCGCTCCGCCGCGGGCAGCGGCGCGCCGACGCCGGCCCGGGACGCGGCTGCCGCGCCCAGCAGCCGCGCGGCTTCGCGATGCGCGCCGGCCAGTGCGTGCGCTCCCGCCAACCCCTCCAACGCCAACGCGATCGCCCGCGGATCGCCCGTCCGGTGCGCGATCTCGTAACCTTCCTGATGCCGCCGCAACGCGGTTTCCGGATCCTCGCGCAGTTCGGCGACGAAACCGAGTTCGGCGAGAATCAACGTGTTCCCCGGTTCGAAATCGACCTGACGGTTCCATTCGAGCAGCGTCCGCAAATGCTTCTCGGCGAGATCGAGGTTCCCCTCGCGCCGGGCACCCAGAGCGAGCCCGGTCAACGCGTACATCTCCCCCGGCGTGAAGCCGTGCTCCGCGGCGACCTCCCGCGCCCGGTGATGCCGCTCCCGGGCCAGGGCATAATCCTTGCGCAGCAAGGCAACCCGGCCCAGCCACGACAGCTGGTACGACGCTTCCGGCCACAAGCCCAGTTCCTCGGCGATCCGCAATCCTTCGGTGTATCCCGCTTCGGACCGCGCGTAATCCCCGGAAAGCGTACCGAGCGTGCCCTGCCCGAAAATCGCCTGCAGCTGACCCCATTTGTCGCCGATTTCGGCGAACAGTTCCGCGCAGCGGTCGGCGTAACGCCGTGCCGCAGCGATGTCGCCTCTCGCCAGCACCTGGCTTGCGCGGTCGCCGCTTGCGGCAGCGATCCCCCACCGGTCACCAGCGGATTCGAAGGCGGCGAGGGCGTCCAGGGTCAGCGGTTCGGCTCCGGGCAGATCGGCCACTGTGGACAGTGCGTAGCCGATGAACCACTTGGCCCTGGCGCTCATCGGCAGCTCCGCCACGGGACGCCAGTCCAGCCGGTCACCGGCGAGGATGCCGAGCGCGGCGAGCGTCGCCTGTGCTTCCGTGCGCAGCTCCGCGTCGCCGCCGGGCAAGCCGAGTGCGGCGCGCAGGGTCCGCATCGCCTCCGCCATCCGCCCGCGCAGGAACCGGTGCCAGGCCAGCCGGTTCGCCAGCCGCAAGGCATCGTCGGCGCTCCCCCAGCCAGCCAGGTTTTCCGCCGCGGAACGCAGATTCGGCAGGTCCGCGTCGAGCCGCCGCAACCATCGCCGCTGGTCCCGGCCGCGCAGGCCAGCATCTGCGGTACCGGCCAGCCGGAGGTAATACTCCGCGTGCCGGCGCCGCGTCTTTTCGAGTTCACCGGCCTCGCGCAACCGCTCCAGGCCGTAGACCGCCACCGATTCAAGCAACCGGTAACGAGGCACGCCGGTGTTCGCGGGCACGACCAGCGAGCGGTCGACGAGTTTCGCCAGCAGACCCAGCACCTCGCCTTCTTCGACTCCGCCGCCCGCGCAGACCGCCTCGGCCGCGTCCAGCGCGCAATCCTCGGTGTGCACTGACAACCGTTGCAGCACAAGGCGTTCGGGCTCGCTCAGGAGTTCCCAGCTCCAGTCGATCATCGCACGCAGCGTCTGCTGCCGGGCGGGCACGCCGCGCCGGGCGGTGTCCAGCAGGCGGAACCGGTCGTCCAGACGGCGCAGCAACTCCGGCACGCCGAGCGCGCGCACGCGAGTCGCGGCGAGTTCGAGCGCCAGCGGCAATCCGTCCAGTTTCCGGCAGATCTCCGCGACCGCCTCCGCATCGTCACTGTCCACTGTGTACCCGGTGTCGGCGACCCGTGCGGCGAACAGCTGCGCGGCGCTGTCGTGGTCCAGCGGCGGCACCGGGAACTGCGTTTCCCCGGCGAGGCCGAGCGGCTCCCGGCTGGTGGCGAGGATCCGCAGCCCGGGCGCGGCCGCCAGGAGCCGTCCGGCCACCGCGGCGACCGGCTCGATCAGCTGTTCGCAGTTGTCCAGGACGATCAGGGTTTCCTTGCCGCGCAAGGATGCGGCAAGGCGTTCGGCCGGATCCGCCAGAGCAGGCACCGCCACGTCCCGGATTCCCAGCGTCGCGGCGATCGCCTCCACCACCCATTCGACCGGCGGGCACTGGCTCAGCGCGCATTCGTGCCGGTCAAGGCCGGTCAGCTCCACGAGCCACGCTCCCGCGGCGAAGTCGCCGCCGAGCCGGTGCGCGGTCTCCAGCGCGAGCCGGGTCTTGCCGACGCCGCCGGGGCCGGTGAGCGTCACCATCCGGGACTCGCGGACGAGCGTGCTGACGGCCCGCACCGCGGCGGTCCGGCCGACCAGCGCGGTGAGCGGCACCGGAAGCCGCGGCGCGACCGCGGTCAGAGCCGGGTCCTGCGCCAGGATCGACCGGTGCAGCGCGGTCAGTTCGGGGCCGGGGTCGACTCCCAGCTCATCGGCGAGACGGCGGCGGAGTTCGTCGTAGGAGGCCAGCGCTTCGCTCTGCCGCCCTGCGGCGTACAGCGCGCGCAGGTGGAGGGCGCGCAGCCGTTCCCGCAACGGATGCTGCCGGACGAGGTCGGCGAGTTCCGCGGCGAGCGCGGCATGTTCGCCGAGCGCGAGCCGTGCGTCGGCGAGATTTTCTTGCGCGGCAAGGCGATCCTCTTCGAGCCGCTGGATTACCGGCTGCGCGAAGGGTTCGTCGGCGAACTCGGCGAGCGCCGGGCCTCGCCACAACGCCAGCGCTTCGGTGAGCAGTGCGACCTTCGACCGCGGATCGTCAGCCGTGCCCGCCTCCGCCGTCAACGCGCGGAACCGGCCGGCGTCCACCGCCTCCGGCTCGATCCGCAGGACGTAACCAGGCGCCTGATATGCCAGCGCGCTGCCCTGTCCCGGTTCGGCGCGTTCGAGTGCGCGGCGCAGCTGGGAGACCTTCGTCTGCAGGGTGTTGACCGGGTTCCCGGGCAGCTGCTCGCCCCACAGGTCGTCCGCCAGCCGGTCCGCCGACACCGGAGCGCCCTCGTGCACGAGCAGGACCGCGAGCAAGGTCCGGACCTTGGCCTCGGGTACCCGGACCGGGCGGCCGTCGTCGCTGCTTACGGCCAAGGGCCCCAGGATGCCGAATCGCACGCATCCACCGTAACCGCCTCCGTGCGCGGACCCGCAGCGAACCGTGCGCGGCCCCCGGCACCGTGGTCGGCAGATCGACGAACTGGAGGGACGACATGTCCGGGAATGCGACCGTGCTGGGACTCGGCGCGATGGGCAGTGCGCTGGCAGGCGCGCTGCTGGAAGCGGGACGGCCGGTGACGGTCTGGAACCGTTCGGCGGGCCGGGCCGAACCGCTGGTAGCGAAGGGGGCGGTGGCGGCGAAGTCGGCCGCAGAAGCGGTCGCGGCCAGCGAGCTGGTGATCGTCTGCCTGCTGGACGACGCGTCCGTGCGCGAGGTGCTGGCCACGACCTCGCTGGCGGGCCGCACCGTGGTGAACCTGACCAACGGCACCCCGCGCCAGGCGCGTGAGCTGGCGAAATGGGTTTCGGAGCGGGGCGGGGCGTTCCTCGACGGCGGCATCATGGCGATTCCGCCGATGATCGGGCAGCCGGGCGCGTTCGTGTTCTACAGCGGGCCCCAGGACGTGTTCGACGCGCACCGCGCGGCGTTCGACGCGTTCGGCGGCAGCAACTACGTCGGCGAGGACCCGGGGCTGGCCGCGCTGCACGACCTCGCGCTGCTGTCCGGCATGTACGGGCAGGTCATCGGCATCTTGCAGGCCTACGCGCTGATCCGCAGCGAAGGGCTCTCGGCGGTCGAGTTCGCGCCGCTGCTGAGCGGATGGCTGACCGCGATGGGCGGCTTCGCCGAACAAGCCGCCAAAGAAGTCGACAGCGGCGACTACACCCAGGACGTCGTGTCGAACCTCGGGATGCAGGCGGCCGCCTTCGACAACCTGCCCGCCGCCGCGGCTGACCAGGGCGTCAGCGGCGAACTGCTCGCGCCGCTGCACCAGCTGCTCCTGCGCCGCGCCGCCGACGGCCACGGCGCGGAAAACCTCACGAGCGTCATCGAACTGCTGAAGAAATAAGGAGAATCCGATGAAGGTGACGATGATCGGCCTCGGCCCGATGGGCCAGGCCATGGTGCGGTCCTACCTGGCGGCCGGCTACGAGGTGACGGTGTGGAACCGCACCGCGAGCCGAGCCGACGGGCTGGTGGCCGAGGGCGCGAAGCGCGCGGCGACCGTCGCCGAAGCGCTGGCGGCGAACGAACTGGTACTGCTCAGCCTCACCGATTATCAGGCGATGTACGACATTCTCGCGCCGACCGAGGACGCGCTGCGGGGCAAGATCGTGGTGAACCTCAGCTCGGACACGCCGGAGCGGACCCGCGTGGCCACGGAATGGCTGGCCGCACGCGGTGCGGAGATGATCGCCGGCGGGATCATGGTGCCCGCACCGGTCGTCGGCACTGAGGGCTCGTTCGTGTTCTACAGCGGTGCGCAGCCGACGTTCGACCGGATCGAACCGGCCCTGCGGGTCATCGGCAGGCCGGACTACCGGGGCGCGGACCCGGGCCTGGCGCAGCTGTACTACCAGGGGCTGCTGGACCTGTTCCTCACCACGCTCTCGGCGTTCCTGCACTCCGCCGCGCTCGTCGGCACGGCCGGGGTGTCCGCCGCGACGCTGGTGCCGTACGCGACAGAACTGCTGACGCTGGTGCAGACGTCGCTGGACGAGGCCGCGAAGAACGTCGACAGCGGCATCCACCCCGGCGACCAGGCGAATGCCCGGATGATGGGTGCGACGGCCGACCACGTCCTCGCCGCGAGCCGCGACGCGGGCATCGACCTGGCCCTTCCCGCGGCGGTGAAGGAGCACTACGACCGCACCGTCGCGGCCGGGCGCGGGCAGGACAGCTGGACCAGCCTGATCGACGCGATCCGGAGCACGGCCTGACCGCCCGCGGCCGGGGAACGCCGTTCAGCCCTGCCGAAGCCGCCGGCCCGCCCGCCGACGGATCCGCACCGGTCGGCTGACGCCGCTTCCCAGGCCGCGGTCCCGGGGCGCATCCTGGACCCACAGCCGCGCTGGGGAGGTGCGGACCGGGGGTGGTTTCCGTGCTGCGCATGATTTTCACAGCCGAGGACCTGTGCCGGGTGCGAGTGGCCGGCGCCACGCACCCGACATGGGAGCTGATCCTGAGCCTCAACAGTCTCCAGGACCCGCACGTGCCCCTGGAGCACCGCGGCTGGCGGGAGACAGTCCTGGCCGGCGCCCGGCGCTCTCCCGCCCGCTGGCGCTGCCTGAAAGCCGCCGCGGCGCTGGTCCCGGCCGGGAATTTCCCGGATTTCCTGACTCCCGCGCTGGACGAGAGGGACGTCGGCGCGCACTTCGACACCATCCTGTCCCAGCCGAAGGCCGCGCTGCGCGAGGACATCGTCCGCACCTTCGCGCGGCACCGCCGCGTGCCGCGCTGGGCACGCACGGTCTACGCCGACGGCGACACCCGAGGGGTCGTGCACGCCCTCCGCGAGTACAGCGACCTGGTGCTCGAGCCCACCCGGCCGATCCTGGACCGCCGCGTCGAATCCGAGCGCGCCCGGTACGCGGAACACCTGCTCAGCGGCGGCGTCGAAGCTCTGCTGGGGAACCTGCACCCGTCGATCCGGTGGCACCGCCCGGCGCTGGAAGCGGATTACCCGCGCGACCACACCGTGGCGCTGGCGGGCCGGGGGCTGGACCTGGTTCCGGCCCATTTCTGCTGGGGAGCGCCGGTGACGTTCATCGACGCCGCGCAACGGCCGATGCTGGTGTGCCCGGCGACCGGCCTCGTCCCGCACGAACCGCTGGCCGCCCGCGAGGATCAGCTGACCGGTCTCGTGGGCCGCACGCGGGCGCGGCTGCTGTGCGAATTGGCGGCGGACGCCTCGACCACGGCATTGGCGGCGCGGCTGGGGGTGTCGCCGGCGGCGGTCAGCCAGCATACGAAGACGTTGCGGACGGCCGGGTTGATCACCACGACGCGGGCCGGGGTGGGGGTGCATCATTCGCTCACGCCGCTGGGAAGGGCGTTTCTCGGGGCGCGGTGATCTCACGAGCGAGCCCGGGGCACCGCGGCACCGGTGACCGCCCAGCGGCCGGACCTCCAGCGGCTCACCATCGCTACCAGCCGCAGCAGGATGAACAGCACCAGCCCGGCCCAGATCCCGGCGAGCCCCCAGCCGAAGGCCAGCGACAGCCAGATCATCGGCAGGTAGCCGAGCGCCGCGGAGCACAGCGCCGCCGTCCGCATGAAGCGCGCGTCGCCGGCGCCGAGCAGCACCCCGTCGAGGGCGAACACGATCCCGGCCAGCGGCTGCACGGCGGCGAAGAACCACCAGGCTTGCGGCACCTCGGCGAGCACGCCGGGGTCGCCGGTGAACACCGGCGGCAGAACCGGTTCGGCAGCCAGGAAAACCGCGCAGAGCACGCAGCCGAGCACCAGGCCGTAGCGGGTGATCTGCCCGGCCAGCGCGGTCGCTTCGCGCCGTTTGCCCGCCCCCAGCGCCGCACCGACCAGCGACTGCGCCGCGATGGCGAGGGAATCCTGCACCAGGGTCAGGAAGTTCCACAGCTGCCAGACGATCTGGTGCGCGCCCACCGCGGCGGTGGAGGTGCGCGCGGCGACCGCGGTGGCCGAGAGCAGGCAGACCTGGAAGGCGAGCGTCCGGACGATCAGGTCGCGCCCGAGCACGAGCTGGCCCCGGACCGTCGGCAGATGCGGCCGGGCGAACGCGTTTTCCTTCGCCAGCGCCCGCAGGAACAGCCCGCCGGAAACGGCCTGGGCGACGACGTTCGCCACCGCCGATCCGGTCAGCCCCCAGCCCGCCGTCCAGACCAGCACCGGGCAGAGGACCGCGGAGATCCCGTTGCCGGCGAGCACGTACCGCAACGGGCGGCGGGAATCCTGGACGCCGCGCAGCCATCCGTTGCCCGCCATGGCGATCAGGATGAACGGCGCGCCGAGGACCGCGATGCGGAGCCAGCCCGCGGCCGCCTCTGCGGTGGCCGGGTCGCCGGCGAGCAGCCGCGCCATCGGCGAGGCGAAGAACTCGACCAGCAGCACCACCGCCGTCCCCACCGCCGCGGCCAGCCAGGTCGCCTGCATCCCCTCGGCGACCGCCGCCGGACGACGGGCCGCGCCGTACAGCCGCGCCGCGCGGGAGGTCGTGCCGTAGGACAGGAACGTCAGGTTGGTGGCCAGCTGCGACAGCAAAACGCCGCCCACCGCCAGGCCGCCAAGGGGCACTGCTCCGAGACGTCCCACCACGGCGGTGTCGACCAGGATGTAGAGCGGTTCGGCCGCGAGCACGCCGAGCGCCGGGACCGCCAGACCCAGCACCCGGCGAGGGGAAGCCTTCTCCGTGCCGGGCGGCTCGCGGATCACCGAACGCATACCGGCCCGTGCTTTCACCGGACCGGCCGAAAGCAGCTCACGGCCGCGCCTCGGCGAGACATTTGCGGATCCGGCTGACGCCCTCGACCAGGTCGTCGTCGCCCAGCGCGTAGGAAAACCGGAGGTAACCCGGGGTGCCGAAGGCTTCGCCGGGGACGACGGCCACCTCGGCTTCGTCCAGCAGCACCTCGGCGAGTTCGGCTGTCGTCTCCGGCCTGCGGCCGCCGATCCGCCTGCCCAGCACCTCCGTCGCCGACGGGTAGACGTAGAACGCTCCTTCCGGTTCGGGACAACGGATTCCGTCGATCTCGTTGAGCATCCGGACGATTGTCGTACGGCGCCGGTCGAACGCTGCCCGCATCTTCGCGATCTCCTCGGCGCCCCCGGAAAGCGCGGCCACCGCAGCGGCTTGGGCCACGTTGCAGACATTCGACGTGACGTGGGACTGCAGCCTCGTCATGGCGGCCGCGATCTCCGGCGGGGCGACCGCCCAGCCGACCCGCCAGCCGGTCATCGCGTAGGCCTTCGCGACCCCGTTGACCACGACGCACCGGTCGCGCAGTTCCGGAACCACCGCGGGAAGCGAATGGAACCGCGCGCCGCCGTAGACCAGATGCTCGTAGATCTCGTCCGTGAGCACCCACAGGTCGTTCGCGGCGGCCCACCGGCCGATCTCCTCGAGCTGGTCCCGGGAGTACACCACGCCGGTCGGATTGCCCGGCGACGCCAGCACGAGCATCGCGGTCCGCGCCGACCGCGCGCGTTCCAGGCTTTCGACGCCGACCCGGAAGTCCTCGCCGCCGGGCACCGGGACCGCCGTCCCGCCCGCGAGCGCGATCGCCGCCGGGTAGGTCGGCCAGTACGGCGCCGGGACGAGCGCTTCGTCCCCGGGATTCAGCAAGGCCGCGAAGGCTTCGTAGATCGCCTGTTTGCCGCCGTTGGTCACCACGACCTGCCCGGGGTCGACGTCGAGACCCGAGTCCCGCCGGGTCTTCTCCGCGATCGCGTCTTTCAGTTCCGGCAGCCCGCCGGTCGGGGAATACCGGTGGAGGCGGGGATCCCGGCACGCGGCCGCCGCCGCCTCGGCGATGTAGCCCGGAGTGGGGAAATCCGGTTCGCCCGAAGCGAAAACGACGACCGGCCGTCCGGCGCGAAGCAAAGCCTTCGCCCGGGAATCGACAGCGAGGGTGGCGGATTCGGCGATCGACGCGACCCGGGCGGACCTGACCGGCATGGCTCAGGCCTCGGGGTAGTTGCTCAGCTCGATCAGGTTCCGATCCGGATCGCGCACGTAGACGCTGGTGATCGGGCCGAGCGCGCCGGCCCGTTCGACCGGGCCGTCCTCGATCTCGACGCCCTCCGCGCGCAGCTGCGCCGCGACCGCGTCGACCGGATCGGCCACGATGAAGCACAGATGCTCGGTGCCCGGGCCGGGATTCGCGGCGGTCGGCTGAATTTCGTTGCCCGCCTCGTGCAGATTGATCTTGCTGTCGCCGAACCGGAGCGCCTTGCGGTTGGCGACCAGGCTGTTGAAGGTCACCACTTCCATGCCGAGCACCCGGCCATAGAAGTCGACCGTCGCGTCGATGTCGTTCACGGTCAGCACTGTGTGGTCGAGCCGTTCGTACTGCATCGGTTGCCTCCGAAGGGGTTGGTCACCGCGACGCGGTCGCCGTGGGGATGTCCTGGTTCAGCAGCGCCGGGCCCGCGATGCCGAGCAGACCGGCGATCCGGCGGAGATCGTCGGCCACGGATTCGACGAGCGGCACGCCGTACGTCCGGCGGCGCGCGGCGAGACGATGCCGCCGGTCGCCGGGAATCCGCGGCGGGTCCGCGTCGTCGACGGGCTTCGCCGCGCGGATCTCGTCCGCCATTTGCGCCAGCGCGCCGGACAGCACCGCCGGTTCGCCGAGCGCCGCGAGGCTCAAGCAGAACACAAAGTGGCCGACGCCGGCCTCGCGGCCTTGATAGGTGTGCTTGCTCCACAGCGCTCCCGCGAGCGGACCGCAGAGCAGTTCGACCAGCAGCGCCAGCCCGGATCCCTTGTGCCCGCCGTGTTCCTGGCCGACGCCGCCGACCGGGAGCAGCGCGTGCCCGTCCCGGCGGATCAACCCGTCCACCGTGCCGGGGATGTCGGTGGTGACGCGACCCTCGGGATCCAGCGCCCAGCCCGGCCGCATTCCTTGCCCGGTACGGCCGAGCTGCTCGATCTTCCCCCGCGACACGACACTCGTCGCCGCGTCGAAGCAGAGCACGCCGTCGCCGGCCGGCACGGCGTAACTGATCGGATTGGTGCCGAACATCGCCTCGCGGACGCCGACCGGAGCCACCTGCGGCACGGCGTTGGTGGCGACCATCGCGAACGCGCCGGTCCGGGCCGCCCGCTCGGCGAACCAGCCCGCGATGCCCATGTGGTTCGACCGGCGGACGAACGCGACGGACGTCCCGGACGACCGCGCGCGCTCGGCGGCGAGATCCACGGCGGTGCACAACGCCGGCTGACCGAGGCCGTTGTGGGCGTCGACGACGCAAACGCCGCCGTTGTCCCGCACGACCTCGGGCACCGCTTCCCGATCGATAGTCCCGTCGCGCAGCCCTTCGACGTACCGCCGCAAACGTGCGACGCCATGGCTTTCGACGCCGCCGAGATCCGCGGAGACCAGAACGTCCGCGGTGACGTCGGCGTCCTCGCGGCGCGCTCCGGCGGTCCGCAGCGCTTCGCCGGCGAATCTCGTGAGTTCGGTGGCTCCGAAATAGAGAGTCATGCCGTCCTCCTCACGACGGGCAAAAGCAGAATCGCGGTGACCGCGAACGCGACCGCGCCGAGACCGAGCCAATAAAACTGGTCGGAACCGCTCGCGCGGACCACCAGGAACACCGTCCCGCCGCACAGCGACCCGAACGCTTCGCCCGCCGTCCAGCAGATTTGCCGGAAATTGAGCCGTTCGAGCGAGGTGGAGAACGGCAGCGCCGCGAACGCCGTGTTGAGCATGGGCGTGAAGACCATCTCGGCGAGCGCGAACAGCGCGATGGCGAGCAGGCTCGCGGCCAGCAGCGGCAGACCCGATCCCAGGCACACCATGGAAACGCCGAAGACCACAGTGGAACCGCCGAGCAGCAGCATCGGCCGCGCACCGCGGTGCAGCAGCGCGGAAACGCCGCGGGTGACCGTCGACTGCAGGACCACGATCGCGACCGCCGGGCCGGACAGCAGGACCGCCCGCATCGCCGGGGTGTCGATCCCGTCCGCGACCAGCAACGCGAACGCCGAGTAGAACTGGGCGTACAGGAACGTCGCCAGCGTCGCGATGACGACCGTCCGCCACGCGAGGCTTTCCCGCAGCACCGTCGTCAGCCCCGCCCAGCTCACCGGCCAGGCCGTGGGCGTCGGCGACGGACGGAGGTCCCCGGGCAGCCACCGCAGCAGCACGAGCGAGGCGAGCAGGCAGCAGCCGGCGACCGCCGCCATCAGCGGCCGCGCGTCGCCGGCGACGTACAGCAAGCTCGCGATGAACGGGCCGAGCGCGCCGCCGACGTTGAGCGCGATGTTCATCCGCGAATACGCCCGGTTCCGGTCGACGTGGCCGCTGATGCGTTCGGCGATGAACACCCGGGCCAGCACCTGGTGCACGCTGATCCCGACCCCGGCGATCAGCAGGGCCGCGAACAGCAGCGCGAACGTGTGCAGCACCGCCAGCAGCGAAAAGCCGACCGTCGCGAGCAGCCAGCTCAGCCACAGCGCGGTGCGGTACCGGAACCGGGGCAGCCACCGGTTGACGGCGAGGGAGGCCACGCCGACCGCGGTGAAATACCCGAAAAGCGCGCCGCCCACCGCCCCCGGCCCGGCTCCGGGGTCCTGCGTCGCGATCAGCACCCCGAGCACCGGCACGACGCTGTACTGGCCCAGGTTGCCGAGAAGGTTGTCCCACGTCAGCACGGTGACCGCGCCCGCGGTCGCCGGTTCGACCTCCGGCTGGGCGGTCATGCGGGCCGCGGCCGGGCCGGCTCGGTCTCGATCGCGACGGACCGGCGGACCCGCGCCTCGAGCGCGTCGATGTCCTCGTCGAGCGGGGCGTCGAAGATCGCGGTGACCGCCCGCGACGACGATTCGGTGATCGGGAGGAGCCGGTCGCCGCGTTTCTTGAGCACGAACAGTTCGTGCACGGTGGCCGGGGCGTCCTCGGCGACCGCGCGCAGCGGCGGCCAGATCCCGGTGGTGTCGGCGAGCCAGCGCGGTTCGACGCCCTCGGCCCGCACGTCGACCAGAATGCCGGGCGTGTGCTCGAAATAGACCTGGCGGCCGCGGCGGCGGAACGTCGCCGGGTAGCCGGTCGGACGGCCCATCGCCGCGTCGATCAGCACCGGTTCGACCGGCTGCCCGGTCGCCAGGTGGTACAGATGCAGGCAGGCGTCGCCCGGCGCCCGCGCGGCGATTTCCATCAGCACCACCCGGCCGTCCTCGGCGAGCCGGTATTCCGCGTGCGCGAAACCGGTGTCGAAGCCGAGCCGTTCGACGACTCCCCGCTGCGCTTCGGTGATCAGCGCCGTTTCCCGGGCGTCGAGATTGTCCGGCGGGGTCGTGTGCACCAATTCGACGAAGAACTCGGTCGAATCCTCGTTGGTGCCCTTCTGCGTCAGCATCGTGACGATCGGCTTGCCGTCGATCACGATCGAATCGACGTTGTATTCGCGGCCGTGCACGCGTTCCTCGACCAGCAGCCTGCTGTCCGGTTCGAGCTCTCCTACGATGCGGGCGAGCGCGGCGGAGTCGTCGACGAGGCGGACCCCGATGCTCGACTCGCGGTCGAGCGGCTTGACCGCGGCGGGGAACGGCCCGTCGTAGGCCGCCGCGTCCGTTCCTCCGTGCACGAGAACCGATTTCGGGCTCCACTCGGCGAGATAGCGCCGCTGCAGGAGCTTGTTGCGGCAGACCCGCGCGGCCCGCATGCCCACGCCGGGAAGGCCGAGCAGGTCGCTGATGAGCTGGCCGGCCTCCACGTAGACCTCGGCCCCGACGAGCACGCCCGCGACGGCGTACTCCTCCGCCCAGCGGGCCGCCTGGTCCACGATGCCGCTGAGGTCGTCGCCGGAGTGGAGGGCGACGTCGGCCAGTTCGGCGAACGGATGGCCCTCCGTGCCGAGGAGTTCGAGGCCCCGCTGCACCATCGCCGAGCCCCGCGGCTGGGAAACGGCCAGCACCGCGATGTCCCGCGCCCGCAGTTCGGTCAGGTACGGGCCGATCTTCGACAGATCGCTCAGTACGATGAACCCCGGCGTTTTCCCAGTGCTGTCCATCAATGCTCCAGTTCCGTGGTGACGTCGGCTTTTTCGGACGCCGCGGCGAAGACGGCCAGCCCTTCGGCGAGTTCGGCTCCGGTCGTCGTGAGCGGCGGCATGATTTTGACCATGCCACCGCCGAGCGTCGAGGGCACGCACAAAAGCAAGCCGTTGTCGACGCATCCGGCGACCAGGCAGCGCGCGGCGGCCGGGTCGAGTGCTCCGTCCGGGCGAGTGAACCCGATGCCGGCGACCATGCCGAAGGAGCCGATCACCCGGTGGCGGCCGGGCGACCGGGCCGCCCACGCGGCCAGTCCTTCGCCGAGCTGCCTTCCCCGCTCCGCCGCGTGCTCGACGAGTTTTCCGTCGGCGAACAGCGCGAGGTTGGCTTCGGTGGCGGCGAGCGCGACCGGATTTCCGCTGTGGGTGCTGGTGAGTTCGCCCGGCCGCAGGTTTTCCGTGCAGCGCGGATTCCCGATCAGCACCGCCGACACCGGCAGGGAGCCGGAAAGCCCCTTGGCGCACAGCAGCAAATCCGGGCGCGCCCCGACGTGTTCGTAGGCGAACAGCTTGCCGGTGCGGCCGAATCCGGACTGGATCTCGTCGAAGACCAGCAACGCGCCGGTGCGGTCGCACCACGCGCGCAGCGCCACCGCCGCCGCCGGGTCCAGCCGGCGCAGCGTGGAACCCTGGTACAGCTCCCCGAGGACGCAGGCGACGTCCTCCGGGCGCACTCCGACAGATTCGAGTTCCGCTTCGAATTCAGTGATATCCCACGGTTTTCCCATTTCCGGGAAGGGAACCCGGATGAAAACATCGTCGCACTCCGGGGCCCAGTCACGCTGGGCGGGCAGCCCGCCGGCGAGTTGCGCGCCCAGGGTCCGGCCGTGGAAAGCACCCTCGAAAGTGACGACGACCGCGCGCCGCCCGCCGGCCCTGGCGTGCCGGCGCGCGATCTTCAGCGAGCCTTCGACCGCCTCGGCCCCCGTCGTGTAGAGCACGCACTGGCCGAACCCGGTGAGTTCGGCCAGCGCGCGGACCACGCGGGCGCGCACCTCGGTCGGGAACATGTACGCGTGCAGCAGGCCGAGCCTCGCCTGTTCGCTGATCGCGTCGGCGACCTCCGCGCGGCCGTGCCCGGCGTTGGCGGTCAGGATTCCGCTGGTCCAGTCGAGCCAGGAACGCCCGCGGCGGTCGAAGACCCGGCTGTCGCGGGCGTGGTGCCAGACCACGGGATGCTGGGTGTGCATGGTCGCGGGTTCGTAGCGGCGCAGGGTTTCCAGCACCCAGGCGTCGGTTCCGGTCACGAGGCGCGCACCGTCCACGAGGTCCCGCTCGTGTCCGAGGCGGTCACCGCGATCGCGACGAGCTGCTCGTCGCCGGTGTTGACCAGGCCGTAGTAGAGGCCCGCCGGGGCGAGCCCGACGTCCCCGGCGGCGACCGGATGCCTGCTCGGCTCCGGCAGCGGCTTCTTCGGCGGGGCGTCGAGGGGATAGTGCGCCGAAGGCACGTAGCAGGCCCCCGGATCCGGTTCGGCCGAGTCGAAGACCTGGAACTCGCCCCGTCCGGCCAGCACGACGATCATCCCGTCGGCCTTGGGGTGGCTGCGGGCCGAGATGTCCTGGCCCGGGGAAAGCCGCCAGGCCGCGGCCTGCATCCGCTCGCTGGCGAACAGGCCCAGCTTCCGCGCCACGCTGTCGTCGCAGGGCGCCGTGGGAACGGTGAAAGTGCGCAATGCCATCTGCCCCGGTTCTCCCGTCATTCCTCGAAGAGTTGGATCTGCATGATCTGCGTGAAGTACTTGCCGCTCGGCCGGATCTCGACCCCCGAGGTCTCCACCCGCACGCGCCGGGTCGCGACCGGTTCGAGCGCGCCCTCGAACCAGTGCCCGGCCTCGACGTCGATCCCCTCGGCCGACAGCACCGTCTTCTGGCCGCCGCCCTCGGGCAGGGCGAGCACGCGCAGCGCGCGCGGGAACCCGGTGCGGATCACCGGGACCGGGCGCCGCTGGAGGCGGATGCGGACCGGCACGCGGACGCCGCCGAGGTCGAACTCGAGGTACTCGGCGCGGGAGGTGTTGCGGCTCGGCGAGCTCCACCCGGTGTGCGGACTGCCGTCGAGCAGGAACTGCTCGTTCCAGAAGTCGTACCGGTGGCAGCCGGACGAATCCGTCACGAAGCAGTCTTCGATCAGGGCTGGCATGCTTCTCCTCCTAGCGTCGGCTTTTCGTGTCGTCCATCGCGTCGAGGACGCTGTCGATCCCGGCGAGTTCGCCGACGACGAAGTCCGCGTCCGCCTTGGCCGCGGCGGTGTGCGCGAGCTGCCGGTCGACGAGAACCGTGGTCATGCCGACCGCGCGGGCGCCGCGCAGTTCGTCGTGCTGGCCGTCGCCGACGAACGCGCAATGCGGGGCGGCGATCCCGAGCCGGTCGTAAGCGTGCCGGTAGATCTCCGGATGCGGTTTGAGGATCCGGACCCGGTGCGAGAACACCGTGACGTCGAAGTACTCGCGCAGCCCGACCCGGTCGAAGAGCCATTCGGCGTGGTCGGAGGCGTTGGTCACCAGCGCGAGGGAAAGCCCGCGGAGGCGGAGCCGTTCGAGCAGGGGCACCGCCTGCGGGTCGACCTCGATGCTGTCGGCGAAACTGGCGAAATGCCGTTCCACCGCGCCGCGGGCGGCCTCCGGGGACACCTCGGCCCCGCTTGTCCGGGCCGAAAGCACGATCCGGGCCACGATGCCGGGCACGATCGAAGCCATCGTGTCGTCGTGGAGCCGGTCGTACTCCGGTTTCCACCGCGGCAGGTCGAGGCCGAGGTCGTCGGCGACCCGCCGGAAAAAGGGGTTGCCGGGCATTTTCTCGACCAGGGTGGAGAACAGGTCGAAGCACACTCCCTGGATTTCAGGCACCGCGGCGCCCCCGATCGCGTTGAGGCATGGCTGTTCCGGTCTCCTTGCGTTGGGCTGAGGGGACGAGACAGGGTCAGACGGGCTGCAGCAGGCGGTCTTCCGGGCGGCCGAGAGGAAGCCGCCGTTGTTCCCGCAGAACGCTCTGCTTCACCCAGTTCAGGCCGAGCCGCTCGAAAATCTCCTGGTGGTCGGTCTCGACCCGGACGTTGTTCGCGGCCAGCTCGTCGACCACGGTTTCGGCGAGGTCGCAGTTGCCAGCTATGTGGAGGCCGCCGTCCGGGCCGACGGTGTACGGGCTGTCCTCCATGCCGAACCGGATGATGTCCACGCCGCTGTCCGGCTGAGCCGCGTACGACACCAGCCTGCGCAGGGCGCACGCGCGCCGCCCGGCCAGCGGGCCGACGTCGCGCGGCAGGAAATGCTCGGCGGCTTGCTGCGGCAGCACGGCGGCTCCGACGGTGATCGTCACGTGCCGCTGCTGGATGCCCGGCTCGGCCAGGTCGTGCTCGAGGCTCTTGGCGGCGTCCACGACCCGCTTGAATTCGGCGTAGCAGCGGGGAAAAGGCAGCCTCGGCGAGAACCCGAAGAGCAGGGTCACGTTGAGCTGGCCGCTTCGCCCCAGCCCGAGCAGCGGATGTTCCACGGCGTAGCGGGACATCGCGTAGCTGCGCGGGAACTGGACCCACTCCACCTCGTCGAAGAGGCCGAGCCGGTGCCGGGCCTCGATCGCGCTCCGGTAGACCTCGAACTGGATCAGCGGCGAGGTGCGGCCGTAGTTCGAGCCCTCGCTCGTCGAATAGGTTTCGAACTGCGAAGCCGTCACATTGCCGGACGGCTGATAACTGAGGATTTCGTCGCCGAAGTCCAGCCGGTCGATTTCTTCCGCGGTCCGTTCGCCGAACTGCCGCTCCATTTCGCACATCAGCTGGAGTTCGACAGCGGATTGCAGCGTCACGAAGTGCGCCCCGCCGAGATGCAGCGGGATGCCGCACTGGCTCAGCCTTTCCCATTCGCCGAACCGGCTGATGCTGTCGCGCACTTCTTTGCCGTTGCGGCTCGCACCGAAGCTGATCAGCAGGTCGCGGCAGCGGCGCTGCAGGTCCCGGCTCAGCTCCTGGTACACCTCGTTGCTCGTGGTCTGTTCGTGCGTGTGCCGGTTCCGCGCGTGGTAGTGGTAATACCTGCATCCCATGCCGTACAAGGCTTCCGCCTCGGCGAGCAGGGCGGGCGCCGACGTCTTGATGGCGGAGCCGGCGCAGATTTCGTCCAGGAGAGCGTCCCCGGTCGGCCGGTGGTTGGCCGGGGTGAACTTGGCTCCCGTCGAGGCGCAGCCCAGAACCAGCGACTTCCCATCCGCGGTGGATTCCACTTGTGTCCCCCAGGCGGCCGGCGGAAAACCGGACGCCGCTCGTAATGGTCGGATGTCGGTACGGAAAACACTACGACCGGACAGAGCGGGACACGACAGTTCCCGGCTCAGTTTGTCAGGTTGCTTGCCGCCGCCCGGGCAGCGAAGCCCGGACGGGCGGGCAAATCCGGGAAGCGCCGAGCGAACGGGCGGCGTGGGCGATGGAAACCAGTGTCGTGTGCCGGTGCCAGCCGTCGAAGGACCGGCCGACGTAATCGCGGATCCCGGCGGGCACCGCGATCCGCGCGACATCGCGGTCGACTTTGTCCAGGAGGCGCGACAACCCGACGATCCCGGCCGTGGGAGTCTCCGCCAGATCGGTCAGCCAGAGCTGGCTTTTCGCGCCCGGCGCGGCCATTCCGAGAAGAAACAGGTCGCCGGTGCGACCGCCGGCGGAAGCCAGCCGCACCCGTATCTTCGCGACGGAAAGAGCTTCGCCGTTCCCGGTCGCGTCGACGGCACGGCGCAGATGCGCGGAAGCGCCCAGCACCTCGCCGGCGGACACGGGCTTCCGGCTGCCGCGCATCGTCTTCGCCGGAGCGGGGACGACGGGCAGTGTTCCGGAGACCCGTGCCAGGAAAGGGTTGCCGGTGGCCCGCAACCGCCTGACCGCGGTGGCGACGTCCGAGCCGCGCGCGTCGAACACGACCGGAAGGCACGGAAGCCGCCAGCGCTTCGCGATCGTGGTGAAAGCGCTGATCGTGCACCCGGAAAGCGGTTCGACACACGTGCTGTCCGGGATCCCCGCGCGAACGCGGCGGCCGCGGTCTTCGACCCAGGCCTGCGGCAGGTGCAGCCGCCAGTTCACCGGGGCGGTCACCGCGGCCGACGCCGCCCAGACCCCGGCCGCCTGCTGTCCGTCGAGGATCTGCCCGAACTCGGGCTCGGCCTGCCTGCCGACGCCGACCGAATGACTGCCGCTCTTGGGGATCGTGAGCGGCCGGAGCACCCACCCGCACGGATGGGCGTGCCGCAGCACGTGGGCGGTCAACGCCTGCCGGACCGGCCCCCAGGACCAGGTGGAATCGCTGATGAAATGGTGCAGATTCTGTTCGGTGGCCCGGTCGCCGAGTTCCGCGGCGATGTTGCGCATGGACTTCCGGCCGGGAGTCCGGAGCAGGCCGTGCACGTAGCGCGTCCCCTTGGCCCGCTGGTCGGCCCTCGGCAGCGACCGCAGCGTTTCCCGGCACAGCAGGTCCAGCGCGGCTTCGTTCTCCAGCGCCGGTCTCGAAACAACGCATTCCCGCCCGCCGGAGCCGGCCACCATCGCCCTCCCGCTTGTTCGGCCGTCGACAGATCTCGACCGCATTTCGTATGCGCCGTGTGGTGCATGATCTGCACATCCTTCGATATGCCGCCGAATCCCCGCCCGGGAGCGACACGAAAAAATCCGCACAAACAGCTAAAACGCGAAAACACCCGCAGCAATGACCCTATGCCCGGGCGATCGTCCCCATGCAACGCACTGCAAATCACCTTGGCAGGAACGCGGAGCCCAGGGCAACAACGGCGAGAAACATCACTCGAATGTCCCAACAGCGCTGCGGTTCGCTTAATCGGCCGCTGCCTCAGCGCAGACAGTGCGGCTGCGAAATCCGCTTGCAGTTGGCTTTTCCGGTGCCGAAAATGCATATTTACTGCCGCGTGACGGCGAAATTCGAATGAGTACGGGCCCTTGCACGAAGCTGCGTCCTCCAGCATAGACCATTGTGGACGAAGAGAGCTGGAACTCGCCGATCGTTCCCGGCGAGACCGTTGCCCGAGACAACCGTATGCGGCACCGGCAATAGCCGACGCTTCAGTACCGCCGGGCCGGTCCGATGCGTTGCCGCAGGACGCCGAGGCGCCTTTAGCGCCCGAGCCTAGGTCGCCCGGATCACCACGACCGCATCCGCTCCTCTCCAGAGCACGGCAGATGCCGCCCCCGCGAAGGCGAAAAGCACGGTGAGCGCAGTGGAAAACATTGTCAATCGACGGCAGCTTCTGCCGGATCGCCGATGCGAATGAGGCGCGACGGCGCGGGAAATTCACGATATTTTCCTCTCTCAGCCACCGGCTGGAGGCCACCGGAGCGGCACGCTCCGCCCGCGTGCGGACTGCGACCCGCCGCTCAATCCCCCGCTGTTCGCCGAGCCGGGCAGGACCCGGTTCCGTTACCGGAATGCCAGCCAGGTCACATGTGAGCAGCGACATGCGCGTTTCTCCCAGAACCACACCGCCATTCAGCCGTGTCCGGAATCACGGCGCGGCAGCTTCGCCGCGCCAAACCCGGCACCGCACCGAAGATCATGTGACGGTCGCCATTTTCGCCGCTCGCGATGCGGGATCCGCGCAATTCCGGTGTTAGCGTCCCGGAGCCGAACAGCGGCCTATCGGCTCGGCCGCCCCACGCGCATCCGGCATTCCGCCTGGCGTGGCTTCGGTTCATTGTCGTGACTCACTGGAGGTAACCGCGGTGCGCGCCCGGATGGTTGTGTCGTCGATCGCGACGATGGTGGTGATCGCGCTGATGATGGCGTGCGGCGGAACAGCCGCGGCGAGCCCGGGCGCTGCCGCGGAATCGTCTCAGGCGCAGTCCACGGCGCTGCGCGGCCTGATCGGCGACCGGCTCAAAGCGCGCGGCGCCGAGGTGCTGGTCGCGGGTTACCTGGTCGCACACGTCGCGCACGAGGTGAAGGGCGCGGGCGAGGAAACGGTGGCCGACGCCGCCGGTTTCGGGGACCTGCTGGGCGATCTGCCGTCCGGCGGCGAGCAGGCGCCAGCACAAGCCAAGGCGACAGCGGCGTCCGGCGCGCGAGCGGTGCTGGACGAGTGGATCTCCCTGGTGTCCCGCCTCGGCGTGATCGCACCGGGCCCCGAGGCCGACGCGATCCAGCACCGCATCGCGGAATTGGAGAGCCCGCTGCGGGAGAAAGTCGTCCCGCTGCTGACCACGCTCGGCGACAAGGCCGGAAAACTGGGCCGTGTCGGGGCGAAACTCAACCAGGACCTCAATGTCGCGCTCGCGGTCGCGCGGTACCTGCACAGCTACATTCTCGAACTTTACAAATTCCTCGGCGTCTTCAACACCGCGCTCGACCAGATGAACGCCGCGCTCTCCGAGTCGATCGCCGGCATGGAAAAAATGCAGTCCGCGCTGGCCGATCTCAACCAGACCATGCAGACCTCGATCAGCGCGGTCGAGCAGATCAACAACGGCCTGGCGAACGCGAACGCGGGCCTGAACCAGATGCTGTCCGGGCAGAAGTCCGTCGTGGACGGCCTCCGGATCGCGAACGAGGGCCTGGCGAAGATCAACGCCTCGGTCGACGCGATCCGCGCCACCGCGGCCGACATGGCCAAGGCCGCGGAAACCCTGCAGCGGATCCAGCTGGTGGGCTTCCGCATCGAGTCGATCTCCGAGGCGTTCGGCAATCCGCAGCCGCTGCTGTCGCAGGACGAGGTGAGCCGGCGGTTCTCCGTCCTGCTGGGCCTCATTCCCTGGCTGGGCAACGCCAAGGGCCTCGTCGAGGCGGTCAGCGGCCGCGACGTCATCACCGGCGGCGACCTGAGCGGCCTCGACCGCGCGGCCGGCGCGCTCGGATTCCTGCGCCACGCCAACGATCTCAAGTCCGGTGCGAAGCAGCTGTTCGGCCAGGAGGCGATCGACGCCGCCGTCCGCGCCAGCGAGGACGCCGCCGCGGCCGCCGAATTCGACCGGGGGCTCGACCGCGCCGCCGCCGAGACCAGCGTCTACGAACCCGTCCGCTACCGCGTGAAGCTGCGCAAGCAGACCCAGCGCGACATCATCCGCAACGCCGACCGCACCCCGAACGGCGACCTGATCTGCGCCTGTTCCGGCGACCTGATCCCGGCGAAACGGCACGCCGACGGCTCGCCCGTGCTCATCGACCCCGCCACCGGCCGTCCCTCGCCGACCGGCATGACCGTTCCCGTCGCGGGCAAGTTCAACTTCGGGCACAAGGCGGGAAGGGAATGGTGGCGGTACAAAGCCGAGGCCGAGGCCGGCGGTTACGATCGCCGCAAGGTCATCGAGGACCAGAACGACCCCAACCGCTATCAGCTCGAAACCCCCGAAGCCAACCGCAGCCACCGCTGCGAACAGGCACCGCCGCAGTGACCGGAGCCAAGCACCGCAAGGAGGCCGCGATGGCAGGCGTCCCGACGACCGGACCCGACCCCGCGGGCAGGGATGCGCTGCACTACGCGGCCCGCGACAACGACTTGGACCTGATCCGGCAGCGCCTCGCCGACGGCGTCGGCGCCGACCTGCCCGACCGGCACCGCTGGCGGCCTCTGCACTTCGCCGTCCAATCAGGACACCCCGCCGCGGCGCGGCTGCTGCTGGAGGCCGGGGCCGACGTGCAGGCGCGGCTCGACAACACCGCCACTCCCCTGCACCTCGCCGTGACCAACTGGCACGTCTCCCCCGAAGCGCGGACCGGCGCCGTCCTCCAGTGCCTCGTCGACGCGGGCGCGGACAAAACCGCGACCACCAAACTCGGCCTGACCCCCGCCGACCTCGGACGGCACAAATACGGGTTCCCGGCCGAGCTTCTGCGGATCCTCGAAGCCTGAACCTCGCCGAACGAAGCCGGGCGGCTGAGTTCGCGCGTCGTTTCAAGCACTCCCGTCGCACCCAGAACTGCCTTGCCAGATTGTCGGACAATCTGGCAATCTGGTCGCGCAGGACAAGCCAGCACCGGCACGGGAGACTGATGACCTCGACGAACCCGATCGACAGCCTGGGCGCGCGCATTCAGCGGCAGAGCACCGCCGAGCAGGCCGCCGAAGCCGTCCGGCAGGCCATCCTGTCCGGCCGCCTGCCGCCGGGCACGCCGCTGCGCGAGACCGCCGTCGCCGCCGAACTCGGCGTCTCCCGCAGCACCGTCCGCGAGGCCGCCCGGACCCTCGAAAGCGAGGGCCTGGTCCGCTATCAGATGAACCGCGGCATCGTCGTCGCGGACGTCACCGGGCCGGATGTCGCCGACCTGTACGCCGCCCGCACCGCCGTGGAACTGACCGCGGCCGACGCGCTCGCCGAACATCGAGACCCGGCGATCTACCAAGAACTCGCCGACCTGGTCGACCAGATAGAACGCGCCTTCGAGAACGGCGACACGGCTGCCGCGCTCGAAGGCGACCGGCTCTTCCACGCCACCCTGGTTTCGGCGACCGGAAGCCCCCGGCTGCGCCGTTTCCACGCGCAGCTCCAGCAAGAACAACGCCTCGCCCTCGCGCTGGCCGAGCGCTCCCGCCGGGAACTAGGCCGGACCGCGGACGACCACCGCCGGCTGCTGGACGCGCTGCACGGCAGCCCGGAACAAGCCCGGGAGGAAGTCGCCGCACACCTGCGGGCCGGCGCCGCCGAACTGCGGCGGCTGCTCGACCTTCTCGCCCACCGGAACGAAAGAGAGACCTCGTGACCGACCGCGCCTGGGATCCCATCGTCACGCCCTGGCATCTCGACCAGCTCATCCCGCAGTTCCCGATCCCGGCCGACGCGGTCCGGGTCGGCCCGCCGGACCTCCCCTCCGGCCTCGTCCCCGCCCGGATGAGCCTGCTGCACCAGGCGGCGACGGAAGCAGTGGCGCAAGCCGACAAGCCCCTCGTGCTCTCCGGCGACTGTCCCACCAGCCGCGCCGCGGTAGCCGGGCTGCAGCGCCGCCATCGCGACCTGGCCGTGCTGTGGCTGGACGCCCACGGCGACTTCAACACTCCCGCCATCTCGACCAGCGGCTACCTCGGCGGCATGGCTCTGGCCATGCTGACCGGCCGCACCCCGGGCCTGTTCGAGGACCCGCTCAGCGCGCACCCCGTGCCCGACACCAGCGTCGTGCTCGCCGACGCCCGCGACCTCGATCCCGCCGAACACGACGCTCTCGCCGCCAGTCAGGTCCGCCGCGTGCCCGCCGAACCCGCCGCGATCGCCTCCGCCCTCGGCCAGCTCGGTCCGGTGCCGGTGTATCTCCACCTCGACATCGACGTCATCGACGGCGCCGAACTGCCCGGCGCGCGCTTCCCCTCCGGAACCGGGCCCTCCCTCGCCCAGATCGAGGAATGCCTGGCCGCGGCCTGCGGCGCCGCCGACGTCGTCGCCGCCTATCTCGCCTGCGCGTGGCTTCCCCAGCACGTCGACGACCAGAACACCCGGGAGACGATCACCCGCCTCACCGCGGCTCTCGGCGCCAGCCTGGCTTGGCCCGAACCCGCCGGCCGCTGAACGCCCCGGTCACAGCAACGTGCCCAGCGGACCGAGGTCGAGGTTCAGATCCGCCGCGGAAAGCCCGTAGCGGTCGCGCAGCTCGGCCAGCCGTCGTTCCAGCAGCATCAGGGTGAGGCCGAGCCGTTCTTCCTGGTCCTCGGTCAGCCCGCCTTCCTCGACCCGCCGCAGCGCCTGGCGTTCCATCAGCTGCCGGAGCAGTTCGACAATGGTCAGGACCAATTTCATCAGGTCGCGTTCCACCGAATCCGGGCCGGTTTCGAGCCGCGCGGGCAGCGCGTCGCGGAGCGCTGCTCCGAGCAGGCGCTCGGTTTCGGGCATCGTCGCTCCTTTCACCACGGCGCCGGGCGGTCTTCGCGGACCGAGGTGATCAAGGCGCGCAAGGAAATGTGCACCAGGTCGACCTCGGCGACCGACAGCACGAGGTCGCCGGTCAGCACCACGCCGCCGGCCAGCAGCCGGTCCAGCAGGTCGACCAGGGCGAGCCGGTCGGTCTCCTCGACCGCGGCACTCACGAGATCCCCGCGAACGAGTACGGGGCCCACGGGCCGGTGACCTCGACGACGATTCCGGTGTCCTCCGGTTGCCGCAGGTGCTCGATCCGGGCGAGGAAGCGTTCGCGGCCGGTGTCGGGCACCAGGCAGGCGAGGTTGAGGATGTTGCTGTCAGCGCGGCCGGTCAGGGCGGGATCCTGGTTGCGGTGCCGGTGGATTTCCGCGGACAGCTGCGCGAGTTCCCGTTCGACGCGCTCGGCGACCTCGGCCGCCTCGTTCGCCCGGGAGTCCCGGTCCTGGCGCTGGCGAAGTCGCTGCCGCAAGTAGGAACGTCCGTCGGCGGGCGCTTCCGCGGGCGCTTCCGGCGCGGCGGAACCGCGGAGCGAGGCGAAGACTTTGACGCCCCATTCGGCGTGGTTCCGCACCTTCCGCAACGCCGCCGAAAATTGCGCGGAATGCTCGGCGAGCATTTCCCGCACCCGGCGCTCGTCCCGGTAGATCGTCGCCATCCGCAGCGGCAGCACTCCCGTGCGGCGGCTCGCCTCGTCCACGACGCCGTTGTGCGCGCGGGCGATTTCTTCCAGCCACGGAAGGTCTTCCAGGTTGTGCCGCAAAGCGGTTTCGCTGAACTCCTCGTCCGGGACCGGGCTGGCCAGCACGGTCAGCCCGGCCCCGGAGATGGCGGAGACCGGACAGTCCCGGAGCCCGGCGATCCCTTCCGCCGGATTCTCCGCCGAGAATTCGGCGACCGCGTAGCAGTACCAGCTCACTGTTCCGCTCGCTCTCCCCGCGCGAGTTCGAGTTGCGCGCACAGTCGTTCGTTCTCCTCCAGCAGATCCTTGCGGCGCGAGCCCGACGTCAGGGACGGGTCGTGTTCCCACCAGTCGATGCCCATTTCCTTGGCCCGGTCGACCGACGCGACCAGCAACCGGATCTTGATGGTCAGCAGCTCGATGTCGAGCAGGTTGACCTGGATGTCCCCGGCGATCACGATGCCCTTGTCCAGCACGCGTTCCAGGATGTCGGCGAGGTTCGCGCCGCCGCCGGTACCCGCCGTGCGGGACACGCCGGCCGGTCTCCCGGCGGACAGGCTGGACTCGCTCATCTGCTGCCTCCTCGTCACCGCGCCGGGACAGCCCGGCGGCGGCGGGGCCGTTCGTCCTCGGGTTCGGCGCCGGGTTCGTCTTCCGGCTCGGCTTCCTCGTCGAGGTCGTCGTCGAACTCCTCGTCCTCGGGCTCGTCGTCCTCCGGCTCCTCGTCCTCGTGTTCCTCTTCTTCGGGCTCGTCTTCTTCGGGCTCGCCGCCGGTGTCCTTTTCGGACAGATCCTCTTCGGACGGTTCGTCCTCGCGCGGTTCGCCTTCGCTCTCCTCGTCCTCGTGCACCTGCTCCGGGGAGCGCACGACCTCGCCGTCGCGGATCTCGCCGCGCCAGCCGTCGCCCGAGGCTTGCCCGGCCATGGTGACGAACCGGCGGAAGTGCTTGAGGTCCAGCCGCGCCCGGCGGCCCTGCGCCCGCCAGATGTTGCCGGTCTTTTCGAACAGGCCGGCCGGGTAGTACTCGATGACCAGCAGGATCTTCGTCAGGTTCGGGGCGAGCTCGTGGAAGGTCACCGCGCCCTTGATGGTGCCTTTGGCCCCGTCGGTGCTCCATACGATGCGTTCGTCGGGGACCTGTTCGGTGACCGTGGCCTTCATCGACCGGTTCGACCAGAAGATCTTGAACCGCCACTGCGAAGTGGTGTCGTCGGTCTGCTCGGCGCTGACGACGCCCTTCGTGAAACTGCTGAACTTCTGGAATTCGGTCCACTGGTCGTACGCCTCGCGGACCGGCACGCCGACGTCGATGTCCTCGACGATGTTGATGACCTTCTTGCCGCCGGAGCCTCCCCCGCGTTTGCCGAACAGCCCCGACACGGAGTTCTTGAGCGCTTTGCCGCCGGCCCCGACCAGCGCCTTGACCGGGGATTTCCCCTCGGCGATTTTCTCGCCCGCGCTGAACAATCCCTTCAGCGAGCCGCTGCCGCCCGCGTCGGCCAGCCGCCGGGAAGCCTCTCCGAGTTTGGTTCCCGCCGAGGACATCACCTGCTCGGCCTTGGCTTGCGCGTACGCTTCGCCGGCGTGCAGCAGCTGCTCTGTCGCGGGATTGCGCGAGGCCAGTTCCCGAAGCTTCGCCAAAGGCCCGATTTCGTCGCTGTCAGAACGGGATTCAGCCACGGTTCACCCCCGCTTTGCCCGAGGAACTGCCCGACGAACTGCCCGAAGAACGTTTCCGCGTCTGTCCGCTTGAGGCCGCCCGTTTCCGGGTGGACGTCGCGGCACTGGACGTTTTGCGCGCGGGCTTGCGATCCCCTTGAGAAGCACTGCGCGGTTTCGCCGCACGCTTGCGCGTACTGGCCTTGGGGCGGCTTTCTTCGTCGCTGTCGTCGGCGTCCTCCGCGTCTTCGTCCCGGCTGTTGCCTCCCAGGCTGTTGCCTCCCACGGGAAGACCAGCAGCCTTGTCGCGCAGACTCTCGGTGTGCTCCTGCAGCGAACCGGCCAGCCGTCCCGCCTGGTGGGTCAGGATGTCCGCGGCCAGGGTTTTGCCCGCTCCCACCACCTCGTCCCGCACCTGGTCCCGCACTCCGGCCAGTTCGGGCGACGAAGCCAGCTCGCGCGTGACGTCGGACAGGAATTTCTTCGGGTCCAGATTGAGTTTCTTCCCGACGAGCCAGGCGCCCATGGTGATGGCCAGTTTGGCTTTCTTCCGTCTCCCCAGCACGTACCCGCCGACCACGGCGGCCGCGACCTTCATTCCCGGTGTCATTTCTTCGCTCCGTTCATCCGGCAGCCCCCCGGTCGAATTCTTCGAGCAGCTCGAGTATTTCGTCCTCCCTGCGGTCGAACTCTTCCTCGCTGATGCCGCCGGCGACCAGCTCTCGTTCCAGGGAAACGAGTTCTCTCCGCAATTGCGCGACCTGTTCCTGCTCAGCGGCCTCGATGACCTTTTCCGTCACCCAGCCGACGCCCCGCACCGGCGCCAGCGGAAGCAGGAGAAGCTCGCCGAGCAATCCCACTACTGGTCCTCGGTGAAACTGTAGGGCGGCAACGGTCCTTGGGCGCGGACCTCCGCCACTTCCTCGACGAGGGTCGTCAACCGCTGCACCGCTTCCTGGAACGCGGCCGTTTTCTCCTTGGGCACCAGGAACGAGCAGTTGAAGAAGCACCCGTCGACCCGCGGGCCGAGAGAATGCTCGGACGCCAGCGGGAGCAGGTAGCCGAGAATCGCTTCGGCGTCCTCGGCCTCTCGTTCCTCCAGCCGTCCGGCGACCAGTTCGCCGAACCGGACCTGTTCCGCTTGCCCGCGGCCGGCGTCCTCCCGCAGGCTCGCCGCCAGATTCCGGATTTCCTCGTCTCCGGCGAGAATCTGGCCGAGGACCGCGTCTTCCCGGTGCACCGCCTTGACGTTCATCTCCACGTGCCCGCGAACGCGTTGCAGGACAGCCGTGTACACCTCGGATTTGGCCTCGATCTCTTTCGCCACGGCGGTGTCGTCGTCGGCGACGACGCCGAACCGCATCGGCAACGTCGGCCCGCTTTCGCACAGCGCCTGAAGGATTTCTTGGTGGGCAAGCACATCTCGCCGTTTCGGGCGCAGTTCGCCTTCGACGTCGCCGACCACCGCGCGGAGCGAGTCTCCGGCCGGCAGCACCCGCGCGGGCGCCGAGGACGGTCCGACGCCGCGCAGATCGCCTACCTCGGCGGGATGATCGGCGAACGTGATGCCGTACAGATAAGTGCTCATTCGCTCGACCTCGCACTGCTGCTGCGGCGGCTGCGGCTGCGCGGCCGCTCCTCCGCCTCGTCGCCGTCCTTGTCGCTGGACTTCTGGAACTGCTCGGCGAACGTCTCGACCGCGCCGGTCAGCGCGCCTTTGGACTTTCCTTTCGCGCCCTTCTCGGTCACCTCGCCCAGCAGATCGGGCAGTGTCGTGGCGCTCGAAGCCCGGGTGAGGTCCAATCGGTTGCACGCCTCGGCGAACCGCAGGTAAGTGTCCACACTGGCCACCACGATCCGCGCGTCCACGGTGAGCAGTTCGATGCCCACCAGCGAAACCCGCACGAACGCGTCGATCACCAGTCCCTTGTCCAGGATCAGTTCGAGGATGTCGTAGAGGTTTCCGGTGCCCGGCCCGCGCTGCAGCTGACTGCCCGAGCCGGACCGTCCGGTTGCCATGGTCATGAAATCGCCTTCCTTTCCTCACGCGTCGGTCTGGCCGCGCGCGTAGCGCCGGACCTGCTCGTAGCCGAGGAAGCCGCCCTGTGCGTCGACCCGGACGCAGTACGTGGCCATCAGGCTGGTGGTGTCCGGAACCCGTTCCAGCTCCAGCACTTCCGCCAGCAGCTTCCATCCGTCGCCGTCCTTGGTGAACGCCGACACGGACTCGATGTCCTTCCCGGTCAGTTCCTCGAAGACCGCACGCGCGTCGCGCATGAGCCCGGCAGGCGACCGGCCGTCCTCAGCCATTCCGCCTCCGGCCGTCGCTCGTTCCGTTCTTGCCAGGCTTGGGAAACATGTGCTGTCGGCTACCCGGGCCGCCCCGGCCAAAACTGGCTACTGGCCAGGAAAGCCGAAATTCGGCCGAACAGCGCAGCGCGGCCGCCGCCAGTCAGCGGAGGCGCCGAACTCTCCGCAGCCGTCCCCGTGCGAACTCTCCGCCCGGGCAGGAACCGCGTCCGTCCACCCTGGACCCGGTCGCACCGGTGTCCTCAGTGGAATCTCAGCGGAATCTCACCAGCGCCACCGCATGCCGTGGATCCCCGGCCCCTGCCCGGTGCGGATCACGTGCGCCGGCACGCCGGGCCGCACCCGGACCTCCGCGGTCTCCAGCTCCGGTCCGGCAGGCGAATCCTGCCGGTAGGACACGCACTCCGCGGGCAGCGCCACCGGATCGAAGTGCACTTCCAGCAGGTGTTCCGCGACCGGCAGCCGGAACCGCCGGTCGTAGCGGACGTCCGGCTCCTCGTCCCGGAACGCGAACCGGTACTCCACGATCGCCGTCTCGCCCGGAGCCAGCGGGTGGTCCAGCACGAGTTCCGTCACCGAGAACGCCTGCTCCGGCCTCGTGTGCACGCTCCCCCGTTTGCAGTACCGCGCCGACACGAGCGACGGGGACTGCCCGGGAGTGAATCCCCGCAGCGCCACGATCCTGGCGAACGCCGGTTCGTCCAGCGCGCGCAGCACCTCGCGCACGTGGAGGCTGCGCATCCGTCCCCCGGCGTCCACGCGCAGCGTCTCGTGCACGCTGACCGATTCCGGCGAAGTGTCCTCGAACGAGTTCAGCACCATCGGAAGCAGGCTGCGGTTCTCCCACAACCGGTCCCATCGTGCCGCGCGCGGGGCCGGGCCTCCGCTGCGCGGCCGGTCCAGCAGCGCGCGCAGCGCACCCGGCGGCACCTCCAGCACCTGCTCCAGCAGGGCCAGCGCCCGGAGCGATTCCGGCCGCTCCGGGCGGCTGCGGCCGGTGCGCCACGAGCTGAGCGTGGTGGTGCTGACCGGCACGCCGGACGCCGCGAGCCGCTCGCGCAGCCGCGCGAGTCCCAGGCCGCTCCGCTCGATCGCCAGGGTCAGGGCGCGTTCGAACGGCCCCTCGGCCAGAGCTTGGGCCAGCCGCTCCCGGACCGGAGCGGGGGCGAACAGCCGCATTTCGCCTCTCCTGGAAAAAACGGACCGGTCGAGACGGATTCTCGGCATCCGTTCACCGGTTGGCAACCCGTCGAAAGTCGCGTCGCCGCCGCTTGCCCGCCACCGGCGGTTCGGCGGATTCCGCCGCCCGGCCGCGCTGCTTACGTTCGGAAGCGTCCCCATCGGAAAAACTGTTCCCCCCAAGGAGCGACATGCGCGCACTCACCCGGGCTCTCGCCGTGCTGACCGGTTCCTGCGCGGTGCTCGGCGCGTTCGCCGTGACCCCGGCGTCCGCGAGCCCCGCCGCCCCCGGCGCCGAGCCGTCGATCATCGGCGGCAGCACCGCGCAGAACCCCGGCTACATCACGCGCTTCAACGGCCACGCCAACGGCTACACCTTCTTCTGCACCAGCACGCTGATCGGCAGCCGCTGGGTCCTCACCGCGAAGCACTGCATGTACGACAACAACGGGCGGCGACTCACGGACATCGACCTGTACATCGGCTCCAACAGCGCCAGCGGCGGCGTGCACGCCAAGGCGTCCTCCACCTACGTCTACTCCGGCGGCGACCTGGCGCTGATCAAACTGAACACCGACGGCGGCAGCACGTTCGCACGCCTCTCCAACAGCTCCAGCGACGCGCAAGAGGGCGACAGCGCCACTGTGTACGGCTGGGGCGCGACGCAGAGCACCGACGAGGGCCACCACCAGTCGAGCGTGCTGAAGCAGGCCGTGGTGACGATCTCGAACACCCAGGACAGCGACAACGCCGGCGGACCCGCCATCACGGCGAGCACCCCGAACGGCGCGGTCGCCGGCGGCGACTCGGGCGGCCCGATGATCGACGACGGCGTCCAGGTCGGCGTGTGCTCCACGAGCGACCGCTCCAGCGTCACGACGTACGGCAGCGTCGCCGCGGGACGGAACTGGATCCAGCAGGTCTCCGGCGTCTGATCGGCGCGTCGTCCGTGAGGGGAACCCTGAGGGAATCAGATTCCCTCAGGGGTACCCCCACAGGACACCCCAGGTGGGTCGTCAACGAACTTTAGGCCACCCCCGCAACCCCCCCACCACCAAA
>NZ_JBSHAM010000002.1:160862-286956 GCF_053611505.1 Amycolatopsis sp. NPDC054798
ACCCTGAGGGAATCAGATTCCCTCAGGGTTCCCCTCACGGACCACAGCGGGTGGAGCTTCAGCTGAGTTTCGCCAGCGCGCTCTCCGCCGACACAGCGTCTTTCGTCATCTCGCGCCACGGGTCGGCCTTGCGCGCCAGCCGCCGGTGCAGCTTGTCCGGTCCCCAGCCGTCCGGGTCGGCTTTGCCGAGTTCCGCCCAGTCCAGCGGGGTCGCCGAGGCCGCGCCGGGGCGGGCGCGCAGGGAATACGGGGCCACGAACGTCTGGGCGTAGCCGTTGCGGTTCGCGTCGACGAAGACGCGGTCGCCGCGCTGGTCCTTGCGCTGGGCGGTGGTCAGGCGATCCGGATCGGCCGACGCGACGCGGTCCGCCAAGGCTCGCGAGAGTTCCAGGACCACGTCCGTGGTGGCCGTGGCGTCGAGCGGCGCGACGACGTGGAAGCCGCGGCCTCCGGTGGCCTGCAGATACGCGGCGAGCCCGGCTTCGGCGTACTGGTCGCGGATTCGGCGGGCCGCGGTGCGCAGGTCGGCGACATCGGTGCCGTCCGGCGGGTCCAGGTCGAGCACCAGCAGATCCGGTTTCTCCGGTGCGTCCACTGTGGACAGCCAGACGTGGAACTCCACTGTGCCCTGGTCGGCCAGGTACAGCAGGGAATCCTCGTCATCGCACACGACGTACTCGTCGGCCCCGCCGTCCCGGCGCGGCACGCGCTCAGTGCGCAGCCACGACGGGAAGTGCTCGCTCGGGTGCTTCTGGAACCAGCCCTCGGCCTCGATGCCGTCCGGATACCGCCGCAGCGTGAGCGGGCGGCCGCGCAGGTGCGGCAGCATCGCGGGCGCGACCCTGCGGTAGTGCTCGGCGACGTCACCCTTGGTGAGACCGTCGCCGGGGTAGAAAACCTTGTCGGGATGGGAAATCTTCACGGGCGCTCCCGGATCACGTCGGCGGGCTTCTTGTCCTCTCGCAGGCCGCTGAACCGCGGATGGCGCAACCGGCCGTCGCGCGTCCATTCGGAGAAACCGATCTGGGCGACCAATTCGGGCCGCACCCAGTGCGCACCCGGCTCGCGCACCGGATCGGCGAACGGCGAGCGATCAGTCTCACGTTGGGCCAGCTGCGCGTGCAGCGAAGTCAGCAGCTGGTGATCGAAGCCGGTGCCGACCTTGCCCGCGTACCGCAACTGCCCCTTCTCGTGGTAGCCCAGCAGCAGTGCGCCGAAGCCGTGGCGGCTGCCCTGCGGGGCGGTGAACCCGCCGATCACCATCTCCTGCCCCTGCTGGCACTTGAACTTCAGCCAGTCCGGCGAGCGGCCGTGATGGTACGGCGCGTCGGCGCGTTTCGCGATCACGCCCTCCCAGCCACGCCGGCAAGCTTCCTCGAAGTACTTCTCCCCCTCGGTGTTGCGGTGTGCGGACAGACGGAGCGGGTCGTCGAAGACGAAGGCGTCGCGCAGGATCGACTTGCGCTCGCGCAGCGGGAGCGGCGTGGTGTCCTGTTCGTCGTAGTACAGGAGGTCGAACAGGTAGTAGTACACGCGCACGCCGGTCGCGCGGGCCCGCGCCGGATCTGTGAGGTGAATGCGCGGCTGAAGCGCGGCGAAACTGGTTTGAGCACCGTCGAACGCGACGATCTCCCCGTCCGCGACGAACCGTGGCCCGCCTTGTGCGGCAAGGGCTTCCACGATCTCGGGGTACGCGTTGTCCATCGCCTTGCGGTTGCGGGAGTACAGCGTGGGAGTGCCGCCGTCGCGCACGCAGATCGCGCGTACGCCGTCGAGCTTGCGCTCGTAAATCCAGTCTTCGCTGGAGAAACGGCGGTCGGTGAGCGTGGCGAGGGTCGGCTCGCGCCAGCCGGGACGGGTCATTCGAGGTCCCGGTTGGTGCGGCCGGTGAGCACGGATTCAAGCTGGGTTTTCGCGGGTTTGCGACGGCGGTCGGCTCCCTCGTCGTCCTTTTTGATCAGCAGCCACTGCTCTTGGGCGGACGAACCGCGGCGGATCAGGGAGAATGCGCCGCGCAGCTTCTTGCCGTGCAGGCAGACCTTGAGGTGGCCGTCTTCGAGAGCTTGTTCGGCTGAGTCGTCGGTGAGCACGTCGAACGTGCCGGTGTCCCACACGATCACGGTGCCGCCGCCGTACTGGCCGGCGGGGATGGCACCTTCGAACCGGGCGTAGTCGAGCGGATGGTCCTCGGTGCGGATGGCGAGCCGCCGGTCGGCGGGGTTCAGCGACGGGCCCTTCGGCACCGACCACGAGACGAGCACGCCGCTGATTTCCAGGCGGAAGTCGAAGTGCAGGCTGCTCGCGTCGTGCCGCTGGACGACGAACACCGGCTCGGCGTTCCGGCGGCCCCCGCCCGGCTCCGGTGTCCGGCGTGGATCGCGTTTGGCACGGTACTCGGCCAGCCGGTCCTTCGAGGACATCCCACCACCTCCGCCCGCCGGATGCCCGGGCGGCGGGAGCGCGAAACGTGCCTGGTTCGCCTCGGGCGAGTGAAACGGCGCGCAACGGGAACCCCAGCAGTATGACGAAGGAATTCCGCGAGGGCGACCGCGTGCGGTGGGACGCGGGCAACCAAAGCTCTATCGGCGTGGTGGAGAAGAAGATCACCAGCGACACGGAGGCGGGCGGCCGCAAGGTCAAGGCGTCGCCGGAGGACCCGCAGTACCTGGTGCGCAGCGAGAAATCCGGCAAGACCGCAGTCCACCGGCCCGAGGCGATCCATCCGGCCTGACGCCTCCGCACGTTTACTGGCGCGAGCAGCGGGTAACCACGGCGGTCAAGCGCGATCGACGCCGGTGACGCGACGAGCGTCAGCCGAGCTGAGGGACGTCGCCGGGGAAACCGATCGGCAGCCGGTACAGGCCACGCGCTTGACGCCCGCCGTTGAGCCATCCGTGGAAGTAGATGTTCCCGTCGACCACGTCCGCGCCGCCCGGCCCGTCGACGGTTCCGCCGAGCCGTTCGGTGGAGAGAAACGGGGTGTCTGCCTTCACAAACGTGCCCGCGAGGGTCGGTGCCGTGGCGTAACCCGTGTGGTAGCCCGTGCTCTGGAACGTGTCGGCGGAGTAGAAAAGCACGTACCGGGACGGTGTCTTCACCATCGAAGGAGCCTCGACCACGTTCTTCTCCGGGCCGAGGTCGGCGCGCAGCAGTTCCGTGCGGGCGCCGGAAAGCGTCCGCCCGTCCGGGTTCAGCTTCTGCGACCAGATCGCCGCGGGCGGGCCGGAGGCAGCGCCGTTCCCCTTGTACAGCAGGTACCTGGTGCCGTCGGAGTCGAGGAACGTCTGCGGATCGATGTCGCCCTCGTCCGCGGGCACGCAGACGAGCGGCTCGTCACCGTCCGGCTGGTACGGACCGGACGGCTGCGCGGAAGTCGCCGCACCGAGGCACATCGGCCCGTTCGGGAGGCGGGTCGCGGCGAAGTACAGCACGAAGGTTCCGTCCGCCGCAGCGGCGACGTCCGGCGCCCAGAACCCGCCGTCCGGCTTCGCCCACTTCGGCACGGTGGCGAGCGCGTCGCCGACGATGCGCCAAGGACCCTCCGGCGCGGGTGCGCTGGCCACCGGGATCTTCCCGGAACCGGTGGTCGTCGAGAAGGCGAAGTATCCCGAGCCGGTCTTGACGACGTCGGGGTCCGGGAAGTCCTGTCCCAGCAGGAGCTGTGGCGTGCTGGCCGCGGAAGCGGCCGGGCAGTGGGCGAAGCTCAGGAGAGCGGCGGCGAGCACGGCGCCGGCCCGGCGTAAGGAACCCATGCCCTCGATTGTCTTTGCGCGCTAACGGGATCGCTCGCCGATAGCGGAGTTGCCACTGAGAAGGGTGTACGCCACGAGGGCCGATCCGGTGAACGCCACCTGGCAGGAGCGGGACGCCCGCAGCGATCGCGGAAGCCGCGATGACGTCGTGCCCGCACCCGGGCCGTTCATCGACCCAGTTCCTTTCCCCGGGAGACGTACTCGGCGATCTGGGCGTGGGTGGCGAACCAGACGCCTTCGTGCGAGGCCATGTGCTCCAGCAGTTCAGTGAGGATCGCGATGCGGGACCGGTGCCCGATGACGTGCGGGTGGAGGGTGAGCTGGAAGACGCCGCCTTCGGCGTAGGCGAGGTCGAACTCGTCGCGCCAGATCGACAGCACTCCGCGCGGCGGCGTGTAGGGCCGCTGCGCGCCGAACCGTTCCATCATGAAGTACGGCATGTCGTCGCGGATCCATTCGACCGGCAGTTCGACGATGCCGGTCGGCTCGCCGTCGGCGACGATCTCGTAGCAATCGTCGTCGGCCATCAGCGAGGAGTCGTAGACCAGGCCCAGTTCCCGGATGATCCGCAGCGAATGCGCGGAGAAATCCCACGACGGCGTCCGGATGCCGACCGGCCGGGCGCCGGTGAGCCGTTCCAGGGTGTCCGCGGACCGGAAGGCGAGGTCGCGCTCGGCTTCGGGCGGCAGCTGGGTGTTGCGTTCGTGGATCCAGCCGTGCAGCGCGATCTCGTGTCCGGCGTCCACATAGGACTTCGCTTCGCCCTCGTGCAGCAGTGCGGAAACGGCGGGCATGAAGAACGTCGACGGAGCCTGGAACCGGTCGAGCAGTTTCAGCACCCGGGGCACGCCGACCCGCGCGCCGTACTCCCCCTGCGACAGCTTGCCCGGCCACACTTCGGCGTCCCGCAACGGGATCGTCTCGTGGTCGGAGTCGAACGACAACGCCACCGCCGCCTTGGCTCCGCCCGGCCAGGACTCCGGCCGCAACGGGCGTCCGGCGCGCACGCGTTCGACGTGCCCGCGCCAGGTTTGCTCTTCCCACTGCCACGGTTCGCTCATGCTTCCTCCTCGGTCGCTGTGTTCATGTATGCAGGCGTCGCGGACGAACAAACCAGCTGCGCACGGCGGGCTCCGCGCGTAGGTTCAGCGGATCCCGCAGAAAGTGACGATCGCATGCCGGACGACGACCTGTCAGCGCTGTGGCGGCGGAACTGGCCCGAAGGCCCTCCCCACGCCCACGAACTGAAACACACCTACCCCGACCGATGGGTGCGGTTCCACAGCCTGCCGGAATCCAAGCGCTACCCCGAAACCGACGCCGAGTACGACATCGTGCTCCACCGCTACAACACGGTGCTGGACGAGCTGTTCCACGGGCAAGAGGTCCGGGTCATCACCGCCAACTGGTCCGACACGCCTGAACCCCCAGCGCAGCACGCACGCTGGAATCCGGGCGCCCGGCACTGGATGTCCATGCGCACCGACGAGAACGAAACCGACCCGGCTTTCATCACCTATATCCATCTGTATGCCAGCCGAAGGCCCTGGCATACCGGACTCGTGGACGACTTGCTCCGTGCCGCGGCCGACGACGCCACTCGCAACGCGATGATCACCAGCCTGGCACTCGACCGCATTCACCATCCATACGACGGGGGCGCCGATATTCTGCTGCCTACGACTGGCGAACGCGACGCCTTGAAACTCCGTCACACCGGCTGGTTGTCCGCTTATCCTTCCGGGTTTTGAGCTTTCCGCTGACCGCTCACGCCGTCTTGCGGATCAACAACGCACCAGCCACATCACCAGAATGACCGCCGAGAACGCCGCCCCAGGGAATTCAGCAACGGGAATCGCGGTTCGTCACATCCAGTCCGTTTCCGTCACGGTCGACCGTGGATCAGCGCCGCAGATCCGGCTCAAGAGTGCAAACGCCTGCGCGCCAGCACCGGGTTACCCGCCACCCCGGCCCGCCTGATCTGGCTCCGCCCGTTCTGCTTAGCCTGCAGCAACGCACCGTCGGCGGCAGTGAGCAACTGATCGGCAGACACACCATCGCCCGGATAAGACGCCACGCCCATCGACGTGCTCACCCCAGGCAGAGTGTGCTGCTGCCCGTCAGTGGCAGTAAGCACGATCGGAGTCTGCGCGAGCCGCGAGCGAATCCGCTCCGCGACCGCCAGCAGCTGGTCCGGATCGAGATCCGGCAGCAGGATCGCCAGCTCGTCCCCGCCGTAGCGAGCGACAAGATCTTGGGAACGGACCTCGGCCCGGACAAGATCGGCGACCGCCCGGATGGCCTGATCGCCCGCGGGATGGCCGTAGGTGTCGTTGATCGTCTTGAACTTGTCGAGATCCAGGAACAGCACGCCGATGCCCGTCCGGCTGAGCTGCGCGCGCTCGACCGCGGCGGTGACGACGTCGGCCCAGTACACCGGCGTCGCCAGGCCCGTCTTCTGGTCCGTCCGCGACGCGCGCAGGTACTGGGGCAGCAGCAGATCGCGGTGCACGCACAGCACGGCGATCATCGGGGCGGGCAGCGCCCACGGCTCGTGGACCAGCAGGACGGCCATGGTGGCGCCGAGCCCCAGCGCCGAGGCGACGACCAGCTGATCGCCGGGATGCCCCAAAGCCTGCCGGACGGTCAGCTCCCCGGGCGACGAAAGCCCGATCGCGACCACGACCAGGGCGTAGTTGACCAGCCACCAGACGGCGGCCGCGGCCGTCACGAGCAGCAGCGACCACGCGTCGTGCGGCAGACGGGCACCGACGTCGGCTGACGGCTCCACTCCCTGCAGGACGACGGAGGAGGCGGCCGACGCGAGCACGAACGTCGCGGCGGAGTAGATCTTCCGGAACAGCACCGTCGGCCCGTAAACGCGGTACCAGCAGTACCAGAAGGAGACCGCGGTCAGCGCGATGACCAGCGGCAACGGCAGCACCAGCAGCGCGGCGAACACCCACAGGCTCTTGAGGTTCGTGTACGGCGCTTTCTTCGACGCCTGCTCCCGGCGGCGCTCGATCGTCCGGACCGCTTCGAGGTGCGCGACCGCGGCAGCGGTGAGGACCGCGAACCACAGCCACTGGGTCCGGGTGACCTCGACGGAGAGCGGCGCGAGCACGGCGAGCGCCACGGCGGCGGCGTCGACCGCGAGCACCAGGCACAGCGCGGGACGCGGCAAGGACCACAAGCCCCACCTCGTCATGCGTCTGCCACTCTCACCAGTCACGCTGGTAACCGCCCTCTGTCAACCAAGAGTCACCACGATAACCCGCATTGTCACTAGCAGTCGATAGGCCAGCTGGACCACCCAGGAGAAAGGCACCGCCATGAACAACGCACACGGCAACGAATGGACCCGCGGCAACGAGTGGACCCGCTTCCAGGGCAACGAATGGACCCGCCGAGGCAACGAGTGGATTCGCTTCGGGAACGAGTGGAGCCGCTGATCCGCTACCCCGGTCCGGGAGCACGGCGGGCGCGGTTCCAGGCCGCGCCCGCCGCCAGCGCCGTCACCACGCCGAGGCCGCCGGACACGGCGAGGACCGTGCTCGGGCTCGCCGCCGTCGCCGCGAGACCGGCCAAGGCGATCCCAGCGCCTTGGCTGGTCGTCAACGCGGTCGCGGCCAGACCGTAGGCCTGCGCCCGGCGGTGGTCGGGAACCGCCAGCGTGAACGCCGCCGACGCGGGCAGGTGGTACGCGCTCGCCATTCCGGACAGTCCCCACAGCACAGCCGTGACGGCCAGGCCCGGCTGGAGCGCGCACACCGCCAGCGGGACGCTCGCCGCCACCGCGAGCGGGCCGAGCAGCCGCATCCGCACCGGCGACGGCAGCCGGGACACGATCGCCATCCCGAGGACCGTTCCGGCCGGGCTCGCCGCCAGCAGCACCCCCACCGCCTGCGCGGACCCGCCGATCGACGCGGCGTACGGCGCGGCCAGGCCCTCGACCGTGACGTAGAACCCGGCCACGCAAGCCAGGCCCACCAGCGAACGCAGCCGCGGCGTCCGCGCGACCAGCACCGTCCCGGCCCGCAGGTCGGCCCGCCACCGGCCCAGCCGCGTGCCGGCCGCGGAATCCGGCACGCCCGGCGCGGGCCGAGCCCGGATCCCGAACCGCACCGCCGCGGCCGACACCACGAACGTCACGCCGTCCGCGACGAGCGCCTGGCCCGGCCCGAGAAACGCGACCAGCGTGCCGCCCGTCGCGAACCCGACCACCTGGGCCAGCTGCACCACCATGTCGAGAACGCCCTTGCCCAGCACGAATTCCTCGCCCGGCAGGACCGCCGCGGCGGTCGCGGCGCGAGCGGCGTTGCCTGGCGCGCCTGCCGCTTGGACCGCTACCAGCAGCGCGGCGACGGCGGGCAGCGGCAGGCCCGGGACCGCCATGACCACGACGAGCACGGCGCGCAGGAGATCGGCCGCCACCATCACCCGCCGTCGCGGCCACCGGTCGGCCAGGCCGGACAACAGCGGTCCCGCGAAAATCGACGGCACGTAGGTCAGGGCGTAAACGCCGGCGGTCCAGCCCGCCGACCGGGTCCGGTCGAAAACCAGCAGCGACAACGCCACCCGGGCGAACTGGTCGCCCGCGACCGAAACCACCATGCTCGCGAACAGCGCCCGGAACTCGGCTCTGCCGAACACCTGCCGATACGTCGCCACCCGCCCAGCTTGGCCGATCACCGCCGGTCCGGCACACCCTCGTGCGCAGGGAAGACGACCTTGCCGTTTCCGAAGCGACGGGCAGCTCTGGATCATCCCCGCGGGTGCGGGGCGACCCGGCTCATGAAACGGGCGTCGCCGCGAAGCCCCAGCCCCCCAGAAACACTTCACCGCCTGTCGTGCCGAGGCGCGAACCACAACCCCGGCACAACAGACGGCTTTCCGACCGCCTCCCCCGTTACGGGATTACGCGGTTGCGCAAGTTGTTCGGGTACGGGCCTTCGCCGTGGATATTCAGTTCATTGGCGACGTCGAAGGTGTAAAACGGGTGCGAGCTGAAATAACCGCCGAGGTCGGTAATGGTGCTCATGAAGCAGATGCCGTCGGCACCGCCGCCGGCCCGCGGGCCGTTGCACAGGCTGAGCGTCGGGTATTTGAAACCGTCGAGCGGCCGGAGCCCGGATCCGCCGGGGCCGGGGACCGGAATGTGCCCGATCAGGCCGCCCGGGTCGCCGGGCCAGTTGGATTCCTGCGCCTGCCTGCGGCCGTCCGAGAACAGGATGCCCTGGATGTTGCGCCCGGGCGGTTCGGTTTCCAGCACGGTCCCCGCGACCAGCGCGCCGAGGCTGAACCCGGCGATGTACACCTTCGTGTCGAGGTCGCAGCCAGAGGTGACGTACAGGTTGTACAACGCGGTGCGCAGGTTCGCGACGCCGGCGTCCACATCGGTATAGAGGTTGATGTCGGTTTCCGCGTTGGGATACGGGATCCGCACCGGATTGACCCCCGGGGGAGCGTGGTCCAGCATCTCGTGGCCGCCGTCCCGGTAACCCGGGACCACGAACATGACCGGCCCGCACGCGTTCGCCGCCCTGGCCGGAGCGGCGCTCGCAGCGGCGGCGCCGGTCGCGGCGACCACACTCCAGAGCATCAGCGCCGCTGCCGCGGCGCGAGATTTTCGCCCGAAATACATGAGCCCCCTTCGCTTTCTGCCCAGTGTGAGCAATTCGTGGACGTGCCGCGCAATAGTGTCCCCTGCCGATGAAATTCTTGTGAAATCGCAGGTCTGGGACAACCCGCGCAAGCAATTCCCACCCGGTCGGCTACGCGATTACCAGGTACGGGAATGACCCCGGCGCCAGATCGTCAACGAACCGGCGGAACCGCGGCCTCCGGAGACTGAGCGGAAACGTCCGTTCGCACGAGAGGCAGGTAGATCGTGTCGGCGATCTCGACAATGACGCTGTCAGCGATGGGGGCGGCTCCCCGGAACAGGTATTCGTGGCGGAGCAGGTCGACCGCGACCGTGGCGATCCGCGGGGAAAGCGCTTCAGGCCGCGCCTGTCTGCGCGCGACCGCCCGGCCGAGCACGGTCAGCCAGCGCGCGAGACTGGTTTCCGCCAGCTGGTCGCGGACCGCGCCGACGAGATCGGGTTCGGCGCCCATGTCGGCGGCGAGGATGTGCAGGATCTCCCCTTGCGGGGAACTGATCCGCTCGGCCGCGGCGCGCAGCAGCGCGAGGACGTCGTCGCGAAGATCGCCGGTGTCGGGCAGTTCGCCGGCCGTCGCGACGTGGAGGTACGCGGCGACCGCGAGGGCGGTCCGGCTGGGCCAGCGGCGGTAGATCACGGTCTTGTTGGTCTGGGCGCGGGCGGCGACCCGGTCGATGGTCAGGCCGCGGTAGCCGACCTCGGCCAGTTCGTCGAGCGCGGCCCGCAGGATCGCCTCTTCCAGCACTTTTCCGCGGCGCCGCGGCCCTTTTCGCGGGTCCTCGGCACGGTCCGAAGCGGGCACGCCTGCACTCCCTCTCCATTTTAGGGTACTAGAAGTACCCTAAAACCCTTGTTTATCGCTAACGTGGCAGTGAGTATAGGGGACGTACAGTCTCCTATCGACCGGAGAAGGAGGGTGCGATGACGACCGCCGCACCGGAGGGGAACGTGCTGCGCGACACCCGTCTCGGCGTCGTCCGGGCGACGACCTACGGAATGTTCGGCCCGCCGGACCGGTTCGTGCCGCGGGCCCGCGCGCTGGGCGCGGGCATCGTACGGGTGAACCTCTATTGGTCGCAGGTGGAACCCGAACCCGGCCGGTTCGCGTGGGAAGCCGTCGACGCGCTGCTGGACCAGCTCGGAGAGGACGACGAGGCCTGGGTGACGGTCTGTGCCAGCTCGCCATGGGCCACGCGGCGGAAGACTCGATGGCTGCCCGCGTCGCCGGCGCTCGACCTCGGGCAGTACCGCCGGTTCGTTGCCGAACTGGCCGGCCGCCGCCCGGGAGCGATCCGGTTCTGGCAGTGCGAGATCGAACCTTGCCTGCCGCTGTTCTGGGCGGGCACGGCCGAGGACTATGTGGCGCAGCTGGGCGTGTTTCACAGCGCGGTCAAGGCCGCCGACCCCGCCGCGCTGGTGGTGCTCGGCGGCGCGGTGCCGGGCGCGATGCTCGGCGACGGCGCGGCCGGAGCGAGCACCTGGGCGAAATTCTTCGGCGAGGTGCTGCGCGGCGGGTCGGAGCGCTTCGACGTCTTCGACATCCACCCGTACGGCGACGCCTACGAAGTTCCGGCGCTGATCGAGGCTTGCCGTACCCAGCTGGCCGCGCACGGGTGCGGGCAGCCCGTCGTCGCCAGTGAGCACGCCGGTCCCCTGCCTACGGACTTCCCGGAGAATCTTCCGTATCTGGCCGAGACGCTCGCGGCGCATCAGCGGCAGTTCCTCGGCGAAGAGCCGCTACCGGACACGATCGAGGAACTGCGGGAAACCGAGGATCCCGCCGTGGCCGCCCTTTACGCCCGCCGGGACGAGCTGCCGCCCGCGCTGCAGATGTTCCTGGAAGGGTGCCCGGCGGAACTCGACGCCGAACGCCATCGCCTGGCCTGCGAAGACCTGGTCGTCCGCACCGTGCTCGCGTTGTCGGCGGGCGTGCGGCGCAACCTCTACTACGCGCTCGGGCCGGAGTGGCAGCTGGAACGCGAACTCCGCATCACTCCGATCCTGATGTTCGGCAAGCTCAAACTGATGGACTACGCCGGCGGCGCGCTCTGCCACCGGTATCCCGCCGCTGACACGTTCGAGCTGATGGCCAGCCGCCTCGGCGACGTCGGCCGGGTCGACCGGACAGCCGTGCCCGGCCAGCCGGACCTCTACCTTTTCGAAGCCCGGCGAACCGGCCGCACACCGCTGCTGATCGCCTGGCGGCGGCCCGGCGGCGTCCCGAGCGAAGAGCCGCCTGAACTCGCCTGGGAATGGCCCTGTCCCGGCGCACAGGCGGTGGACGCCCTCGGAACCGGTGTCCCCGCAGAAGTCCACAATGGAATCCTGCGGATCCCGGTGTCCTCGACACCCGTCTTCATCGACGCCCTTCCCGCCTGAGCACGGTTCCCGGCGGGATACTAGAAAGGGAGGAAGTCGCGGGAGCGCGGCTCCGGGAAGACTTCGGGAAGCCGGAAGGCCCGGCACCGCGGCACGGCTTCCACGCCCGGATCGTCGCGGCGCCACGTCCCGGCCGCGAACGGCTCCGGAAGCGCGGTCCAGCCCAGATTCGTTTCGAAATAGTGCGCCGCGGTGCGGACCGAGGGCTTGTCGGCGTCGTCGATGATCACCAGCCCGCCCGGCTTCACGATCTTCCGCAGATAGTAGAAGTCGAGGAAGACCTCGTGGAATACGTGGTTTCCGTCGACGAAAGCCGCGTCGGCCATCAGCCCTTCCGCGATGAGCCGCGGAAACGCGACCGACGACAGGTCCGGGACCAGCGTGGCGATCGAGTCGAGACCGGCGGCGCACAGCAGCTCCCAGCCCGTGTTGGCCCACATCGTGTCCTGGAACGGATCGATCACGATGTGCCGGGCGCGGACGCGGTCCCCGGAAACGAGAGCCTCGCCCACCGCGAGGGCCGAACTGCCGTAGGCGAGCCCGACCTCGACCACTGTCGAGGCGCGTTCGGCGATCAAGAGGTCGCGGAGAAGATCGCAGTCGCGCTCGGGAAGGGTGATGTACTCGAAGTCGTTTTCGCAAGCCCGTGTCCGGGCCGGGCCGTCGGCCGCCAGCTGCCGGCGGATCTCCCGGACCCGGGCCGAGCGAGTGTCCGTCCGAACAAGTTCATTTGCCTGCATAGGAAACTTCTTTTCTCTCGAACCGCAAAGAACCAGCTTTTTACTGCTCCGCGAGACGCGCCATCGTCTCGTCGCGGACGACGGGGTCGAGCATGTCGACGTTCAGATAGAAGCGCCGCGAGCTCCGGACGAGGTCGCTCATGCGCCGCTTCATCGCCGTGACAGCGGCTGTGTATCGGTAGTAGTCGTTGCCCAGATGGGCATGCATGTCGTCCTTCAGCCCGTATGTGCCGGGCGCGCAGGCGAACAGGTCCAAGAACGCGCAGAACGACTCCTCGTCGACCTCGTCGAAACACGGGGCGCGATCCGGGTTGTAGTCGATGACGCACAGGTTGCGGACCGTGGCTTCGGCGAGCACCTCGTGCCCGAAGACCACGCTGGGATCGAGCCGGTATTCGGCGGCGCCCAAGTGTTTCTCCAGCTTGCCCGAACCGGCGAGCCGGTCCAAGACCGCGCCTTGCCGGACCCGCATCGCGGACGGCACGCCGTAGGCGGTGGAGCCGCGGGTGAGCACGTGCGTATTGCTGAGAAACCGCGCGCCCGCGGCGCAAGCCTGGGAAAGGAAGACCGTCTTGCCGCCCTTCTGCCGGCCGAACAGAAGCGTGGCGCCCTGCGGCTGAACGAAACCCGCGGCTTTGAAATGCACCAGGCCGTGGTCGACGGCGAAACTGGTGAGCAGCCGTTTGGTGAAGTACGGCCAGAGAGTGCGTTCCAGCTCGCGACCGAACACATAGATCCGGTTCCCGCGGGTCACCAGATAGGCGGGCGGGCCGAAATGGTGCGTGATGTAGGAGCCGCCGCGAAAACGGTCGGCGCGGTATCCGCGGTCCGCGAGCGGCTCCAGCGACGCGAGATCGATCGGGTCCCGGTCCAGATCCACGAAGACCAGCTCGTACGCGCAAGCCTCTTCCGGAGGCGCGAACCGGGTGTAGTAGGCGTATCCGGCGAAGTCTTCGATGTTGCTGGAAACGCGGACCTTGAACAGATTGAGGTCGATCGCCCGGGACGACCGGATCGCATAGCGGCGGCCGAGAGCGTCCCGCACGGGATCAGGCGTATTCGGTTCGACCGAGGCTGGAGTGATCTGCGAAGTCACGCTGCCCCACCTTTCTGGAGGATCTTCGGACGCGCGCGGTCCGTTGCCAGTGCTCGCGAACCGGCCGACCAAGCGGACCGGCGCACGTCGGGAATGACTGGTTCGGCTTTGAGGTGCTGTGCGCTCAGTTCGGCCGCCACCGCCACCCGGTCCCAATGCGACCACCGCAGTCCGAGCCGGTCCGCCCACACGAGCACCGACTGCCAGTCTTTGCTTTGGCCGCGGCGCACTTGGCGCAGCAGCACGGCCAGTTCCGCGCCGTCCGGACAGCCGGGCAGTTGCGCTTCCAGCCGGTCCAACGCCGGCTTCCAGAACAGGTCGGACGCTTCGGTGCCGGCCTCGATTCCGGCCAGTGCCGCCAGCACCTGCTGCGTGACGTCCTCGCGGCTGCCGAGAGCAGCGAGGAGGCGCTGCCGCTCCGGCCGCGCGAAGACGACGCCTAGCTCCCGGAGGATGTCGGCGGGTTCGTCCGCGACGTGGATGTAGGTGAGCACCGACGCCTGTGCCCCGCCCGCGATCCGCCTCAGGTGGTGTTCTTCCCGGTCCGCGGGGCGGGTCGGCCCCTTCAGATCGCTCAGCCGGGCGGTGGCCGGGATGCCCGCCTCCGCCGTGTCCCGGAGCAGAACGTACAGCGACTCCCCCGCCGGCATGATCAGGTCCATCACGTCTATCCGCTCGCGGGTCGCGACGTTCAGCTGGTACCGCCACAGTTCGCGGACGACATGCCGGTCGAAGCGGAACGTGCTCCAGGCGATCGGGACGAAGCCCGCGGTCCGCGCCGCGGCCAGCATCCTCGCTCCGCCCCGGACGGCTATCGCGTCCGGCTTCACAATCAGCGGCGCGAGGCGATAGAGCTGGCCGGCCACCGCGAGTTCGGTTCCGGGGAGCGCGGTCAGCTCGTCCCAGACGTCCCGGTAGTAGGGGTCGCCCGCGTAGATCTTCCGTTTGCGGCTCTCCCGGCTCAGCCATTCCGGTACGGCGCAGGCTTTTTCGGCTTGATGCACGCTCAACGCTCCTGGTTCGGTAAGGTGCGGCGGCACGAAACGGCGCTCAGGCATCGGCCAGCTCGCCGAGCGCGCATCTCCACAGCACGTGATCGGCTTCCCAGCCCGCCGCGAGCAGCGAACTCACGACCCGGTCCGCGTGCGCCCGCTCGTTGCCGGCCAGCGGGTGGACGACGTTTCCCAGCAGGGGAAGCCCGCGGTGCGCGGCGTAGCCGAGCGAAGCCTCGGTGAGCAGGCGGACCGCCGTGCGGTGCAGCGAATGCCCTGGGGCCACCAGAATGTCGAACAGCTCGATGAAGTCCGCCCCGGTGACCTCGTCCTGCTCCTGGCACAGCAATGTGGCGTGCCCGATCGGCTCGCCGCGGTGCCGGGCGACGTACGTCCGCCGCCCCTCGGCCGCGATCAGGTCGTCGGCGATCGACTCCGGGACCTCCGGCGGGAGTTCGTCGCCCTGGGAGGTCACCGCCGCGGCGAGAGCGTCGGCCAGCCAGCCGCGGACCGCGCCGCCGTCGCGCGCGAGATCCGCCAGTTCGATCGTCACACCGTCCTTTTCGGACTGATCGGAGGACTTGCCCGCGTGCCGGACGTAGCTGACGAATTTGCTCCACGGGGCTTCCGGAGCGACCTCGGGAGCCAGCCGTACCACCACCGTCTCCGCCTCGGGCGCGTCCGCGCGGGCCACCGACGGCAAAGCCCGGAACAGCGAACCGTCCCGTACCGCGGCGTCGTCGCAGTAGGTCACCAGATACTGGGTCACGCCGCGAGACCGGTCGGAGTAGCCGCCCGCGACGAACACGCCGGTGCCGGTGTCGTGAAGCGCACCAGCGTCCCGCGCTGCTTCGAGGTAAGCCGATGTCGCGTTCATGTGCGTTCAACTCCAGGAAACGAAGGTCCGGTCCGTCCGACGCGGCGGGCGCGGCACGGTGGCCGTGCCCGCCGCGTCGGGCGCTAGCTGATCAACCCCGGAACACTTCAGCGGGTCTTGATCTTGTCAAGCTTCGGGCGCAGGTTCGACTTGTGCTTCATCATGAGGGTCCTCCTCTCGCGGGTCTCGGTTTTCAGTTCTCGGGCGATCGGTTCCGGCCGCCCTTTCGCAATTAAGTTTCGTCCCGCCGCGGCGGTGGCACAATGGGTTGTCCGGTGCCTGAAGGTTGTCTCCGGGAAGACAACCCCGCATTCAGCGGCAATACCCGCGGAATTCCCGTCGAGGACAACGTCTCAGGAGCGTTCGAGCCCGCCGGAACGACGGCTTCGGCTCATCGACGCCCGGAAAGCGAAGTAGGCGGCAGCGAACCAGAACACGCCGCAGAGCACCGCGACAGCCGCCGCGGGCACCGCGTCGGACACCTCGCCGTCGCCGAGAATCGTCCGGATCGCCGAGAGCGCGTGGGTCAATGGCAGCGCGTCGGCGACGAGACCGACCGCCCGCGGCCAATGGTCCACCGGCACTTGCACGCCGCAGATAGCCATCATGACCAGATAAGCGCTGTTGGAGATGACGTTGCGCAAACCCGGCGTATTGAGGAAAACAGCCGCGAGGAACAGCCCGAAACAATAGGTGCCCAACGCGTTGAGCAGAACCAGCACCGCCACCGGGACGATCTGGTACGGATGGAAACGGACGCCGAAAACGGGCCCGAGCGCGAACAAGGCCACCAAACTGGTCGCGGAACCGCTGATGAGCCATTGGACGCTGCGCCCGAAGAACACCCACGCGAGGTGCGCCGGCGCCGCCGCGAGCAGAGGCAGTGTGCCCGCCTTGCGTTCCCACATGGACGACGCGACGACCGACATGCATTCGATCGTCGACGTCATCACGCTGTTGCCGATGACCAGGAACGTCGTCGCGTCGCCGCCCACCTGCTTGCCGAGGCAGGTGAAGAAGGTGACTTGCGCCAGCATCCGCCCGAGCCAGCCGAACAGCCAGGTCTGCCAGGTGTAGATGACCCGCATGTCCGCGAACGCGTTGGCGGCGCTGTGCTTGATGATGCCGAGTGGTCGCATGGAATAGACCTCAGGTGTGGGAGAGGGTGCCGGTGCGGCGGACGTGGCCGACCACGCGGCTCAGCAGGATCATTCCGATGCCGTAGCCCGCCGCGCCGAGGACGAGGATCGTCGCGAGCCGCGGCAGCACGTCCGCGACCGCAGGCACCGCGAAGCTTTCCCGGAGCAGGTCGGCCGACCAGAACAGGAACACCGCGCGCGCCAGCGGCTGGAGCCAGTCCGGCAGGAACGACACCGGTACGAGAACGCCGCTGAGCAGATAGAACGGATAGGTGAGGGTGTTCTGGAGTGTCCGAGCCGAGGACGACAGCACGAACAGCGGAGCCAGCAGGCAGGCAGTTCCCGCGGTGGCCAATCCGGTGACGAGCACGCCGGCCAGGAGCACCAGCGGATGCGGGATCTCCGGCCAGTGCCCGGAAAGCGCCGCGACGGTCAGCCACGCCTCGGCGAACGACGCCAGTCCCGCGACCGTCACCACGCACATCCGGCCCAGCACGGTCACCGAGAACGGCGCGGGTGCCGCGACCTGGCCTTCGAGGGTTCCGAGGACGCGGTCGTCGAAGATGATCTCTCCCGCCAGGGAGAGCCCGAACGTCCACAGTGACATCAGCGTCGGGGCCACGACGGCGTAGGGCACGAGATCGGTGCGCCCGCCCGACTGGGTGATCATCAGGATGACCGCCGTGAACAGCGGCGTGGTGACGCAGATGTGGAGGGTGTCGACGGATCTGCGGGCCAGCGCGGACTGGAACCGGAAGGCGGCCAGCAGCTGCCTGATCACTGTTTCACCGCCATGCCCCGGTCTCCGATCAGCCGCAGATAGACCTCCTCCAGCCCCAGCGGGCCGGTGACCAGCCGGGTCACCCCGGCGTCGACCAGCACTCCGAGCACGGCGGCGGACGCGGCGGAACCGTCGGTCGTCACGAGCACCCGACCGGACGCCGCGCGCTCAGCCTCGGCCACGCCCGGCAAGTCGCGCACCGCCTCGAAAGCCGCTGCGGGCACGTCGTCCGCCTCGATCCGTTCGGTGCGGGAGACCAGCTCGCCGATCGTGCCCGGCGACCGGGTGGCCAGCACGGTGCCGTGGTCGATCAAGGTGACGCGGTCGCACACGGCCTCGGCCTCGGCCATGTCGTGCGTCGTCAGCAGGATCGTGCGCCGTTCGGCCCGCAATTGGCCGACCAGCACCCGGAAATCCTGGGCGGCGACGGGGTCCATGCCGAGCGTGGGCTCGTCGAGGATCAGCACCGGCGGATCGGCGATCAAGCCGCGCGCGAGATGCAGGCGCTGTTTCATGCCCCGGGAAAGGAAGTCGACCCGGTCGTCGCTCCGGCCGGTCAAGCCGAGGCGCTCCAGCAACGCGTCGGTGCGGCGTTTGAGGTCACGGCCGGAGAATCCGTAGAGAGCGCCCCAGAAACGCAGGTTCTGGCGGGCGGTCAGCCGTCCGTACAGCCCTCGCTCGCCGCCGAAGACGATGCCGACCGACTGCCGTACTTCTCGCACATCCCGCACCACATCGTGGCCGAGCACGCGCGCGGTCCCGCTCGCCGGCAGCAGCACCGTCGACAGGATCCGGCACAGGGTGGTCTTGCCCGCGCCGTTGGGTCCCAGCAGGCCGCGCACCTCCCCCTGCTCCACGACCAGGTCCACGCTGTCCAACGCGCAGACCCGGTCCTTCGCCGAACGCCGTGGCGGCCCGTAGTAGCGGGTCAGTCCCTGGGTTTGCACGGCAGCGGTCGCCGTGCCAGAAGAGGATGGGAGGGTCATGCCCGTACCCCTTCCCATGCCTCAAGAACTGCCGCGTAGCGCTCGGGGTCCACCACGGCACCTTCGACGAGGAGGTAATCCCCAAGCGGGGTCAGCAAAAGCGCTTCCGTTCCGACAACGCGCACTTCCGACGTCTCTCGCTCCGCCTGGCCGGCCGAGCGGCCCAGCGGCATGCCGTGCAACAGCCTGCCCTCTTCGAACGCTCCGGCGGACCCGTCCGTCCGGACCGGCCGGTCGTCCGCCGCGGCCCGCCGCCGGTTTTCCCGTTCAGCCTCGGCCGCGAGGGCGTCTTCCAGCCCGGCCAGTCCGTTCAAGGGGACGCGAGATTCGCTGTACCGCACCAATTCGGCGAGTTCCGGAGCCAACCGGTACTCCGCCGCCGCCTCGACGATCTCCTCGATCGTCATTCCGGCGCGGGAAAGCATCGACAAGTCCAAAGCGTCCCGCGCGTGGAACGAACGCTGCAGCCGTTCCTCCGCGACGCACAGCAGCGTCCCGACCGGCACCGATCGGGGCAGCGTCCGGCGAATCGGCACGGAGCCGAAATCCCCCGTCAGCGCCGCCGTCGAAATCTCCACTTTGAACCGCGGGTCGATCAGCGGCTCCGGCGGGTCCCAGGTCATCGTCACCATCAGGTGCCGTTCCGCACGACCGAAAACCGACACGGCGACGTGCAGCGGTTCGTCCCGCGCGAGCAGCTTCGCCGCTGCCCACAAATCCCGTTCGTCCCGGGTCAGCAGGTCCAGGTCCCCCTGCGGCCGCAGCGCCCAGTCCGGGTAGTACCGGGAGACGTTCGGCCCTTTGATCACCTCGACCGGCACGTGCTCCGACACCTCGGCCAGCAGGCGGCGGTAGTGGTCCTGCCGCTGCCTCCAGCGCGCCAGCGCCGCCGCGGCCACTGGGCCCATCGCGACGCCCGCCCGCTCGATCACCGACAGCACCAAACCCGGGAGCATGTAGTGCTGATTGCGCGCATGGGCCATCAAGAGGCCCAGCCCGTCCTCCTCCGGCACGTCCAACGCCTCGTAGATCATCGCCAGGTCCAGTGCCGGTTCCTTTTTCGCGCTGTCGTGGTTCATGCGGCTTCCGGCCTCACCGTCACGACGAGACCGTCGAGGATCTCCGCCGCGGCTTCCCGCACGTCGTCGACGCTCACGGAACGAATGGCCTCCAGTTCGGCGGCGACAGTCCACCCGGCCCCGCCCACGAGCGCCCGCTCGGCCAGCATTCGCGCGTGTTCCGACGGCGATTCGGTCGCGCACACGATCTCGCCGACAGCTCGGCGCCGGGCGTCGGCGAGATCCGATTCGTACGGGCCGTCCTTGGCCAGCCGGTTCAGCACCTCGCAGACGACCTCCGTGACCGCGGCACCGTTTTCGCCGTCCGTGCCCACGAGCACGCGCCACGCACCGACCTCCAGGTACCCCCGGTTCCACGCCTGGAAGGAGTAGGCGAGCCCCTTCTCGCCGCGCAGGAAGCGGTAGAGCGGCGAGGCGGAACTGCCGCCCAGCAACTGGGCCAGCACCTCGAAGCCGTAGCTCCGGGGATCGTCGCGCGCCGCGGAGCGACCGCCGACCGACACCCAGGCGAACCCGTTGGGCCACCGGGGTTTCGTGGCAGCGACCGACTTGAGCGGCACCGGCTTCCGGACGCACACCTCAGTCAGGTCGACGGCGGGCAACGGGCCCGGGGAAGACGGCGCGACCACCGCGATCGTCATCTGGCTGCTCAGCAAGCCGCTGCGGTGCCCGGCCCGCACGGAAGCCAGGTCCATGCCCTGGATCTCGGCTTCGGTCCCGCCGACCGGACGGCCCAGCGGATGGTCCGGGAACAGGTCGGCCAGGAACGCGTCCTGCACGACCTCGAGCGGATCGGCGGCAGCGGCGGTCAGCTCCTGGAGCACCGCGGTGCGTTCGGATTCCAGCACCGCCGGCTCGTATCCGGGTTCGGCGACCGCGCGCACCAGCGACCGCAGCGCCACGTCCAGGTCCTCGGCGAGCACCCGGGCATGGAAGAGCATGTGCTCCAGCCCGGTCTCGGCGTTGGCCTGGCCGCCCCGGCGTTCGACGTACTCGCACAGCGGCCCGGCGCCCGCGACCGGCAACGACATCAGCAGGTGCTCCAGATAGTGCGCGAGACCGCCCCGCTCCGCCGGATCGTGCCGCCCGCCGTAGTCCACGGCCAGGGAAATGCTCGCCGTCCTGAGCCTTTCGTCCACAACGGACACGACTGGTATCTCTCTGCTGGGCATGACGTACCTCTTTCTGTTGGCTCTGAGATGTCAGGCGCTGCCGCCGACGACCGCGTCCCCGGCGCGCACAGCCGGTTGGGAGGCACGGGAATCCGGCAGACGGCGTACTTGGGCGCGGAGCCCGTCGGACGCCAGCCGCAGCGGGCCGGTCGAGTCCAGCTCGGCGGAGAATGCCGCGGTGAGCCGGTCGAGGCGGTAAGCGTCGGGCAGAATCTGCTGCAGCAGATGGATTTCGGCGAGAGCGTCCAGCAACACGTGGGCTTCGTCCACTTCGGTCCCGAGCAGACTGGCCGCGGCCGTCGGAGAGAAGGGCTCCCCGCCCATGCTCGCCAGGCGTGGCAAGGCACGCGCCGCCGCAGGTGCCAGCTTGCGGTAGGACCACGACAGAACGGTCCGCAATGTGGTCGTCTCATCGCCGTGACCGTCGAGCGGAGACCGCTGCCAGCCAGCGACATCCCCCGCGGCGACGCGCAAGGCGAGCGGGACGTAACCGCAAGAACGCGCGAGCTCGGACGCGGCCGATCGGTCGAATCGGGGCCCCGCAACGACTTCGAGCAACCGAACCGCCTCGTCTTCGGCCATCGGCGGCACCGTGACCCGCTCCGCGCCGTCCCGCACGACCAGTCCGGACAGCCGGTCCCGGCTCGTCACCACCACATGGCACCCGCCCGCTGCCGGCAACAACGGCCTGACCTGCCCCGCGCCAGCCGCGTTGTCCAGCATGATCAGCACTCGTTTTCCGGTCAGCAGACTGCGGTACCGGGCCGAGAGGTGTTCCGCGGGCACTTCGGCCCCCGCCTGCCCGCCGAGGGAATTCATGAAGTGGCGCAGGACATCGCTCTCGTCGGCAGGCCCGCCGGGGCCGAAGCCGCCGAGATCGGCGAACAGAACCCCGTCCGGGAACTGGCTTGCCGCGTCGTGCGCCCAGTTCAGCACTGTCGCCGTTTTGCCGATCCCCGCCGGTCCGTCGACGATGACGACCGTGCTCTGCGCCGAGTCGCTCCGCGTTCCCGGAAGCGCGCGGTCCAGTTCGCACCTCGTCCCCTCGCGCCCGACCAGACCAGGCACCGCCCTGGGCAACTGGTTGACCGACGGACCGCGACGGCCTGGCCTGCCGGTGCCGACAAGGCTGCTCAGCAGATCGCCGGTGCGCAACGCGTCGTCGCACCGGCGCGCGAGCATGTCGGTCGGTGCTTTGTCCTCGGTCTCCACTCTGCTGAGATGGCTTTTGCTGTAGTTGACCAGCCGGGCCAGCTGGACGAGCGAGAGCCCCCGGTCCTGGCGCGCGGCCCGCAAGGCGGAACCGAACGACCGCGCGGGGGTGGTGTTGATCTGCATTCGCCACTGCTCCGGTTTCAGTTGTCCAGCCGGGTATTTCGTGGTCGGCCGACTCAGGGCGACCGCGGCGAGGTATTCCTCTTCAGCGTTTGTCGCGAATCCTCAACGTAAGCCCGGCTGGCCGGGCCTGGTAGTCCCGAAGACCCGGCACCGCGCTCCCGGTAGCCGGATCCCGTGACTTGACCGCCACCGGCCATGGCAGGCGTCCGCGGCATATTTCGCAGCCGACGAACAAGGACGGCCCGTCATCGCTGCGGGACTTATTTCATTTCGGAAAACGCGTCGCCGCCAAGCGGGTGCAGGCAATGTTCATCATCTTGCCCGCGGTACCGGCGAATACTGTTTTTCAGACGGCGAGCAACGCCGGAACAAGCCGCTCCAGTTCCTCGAGCGCGGCGGCGATCGCCGGACTGGTCCGGCTGCCGCGCCGGGTGACGGTGAGGATCTTGCGGCGTGGCTCGCCGACGCAAGGAAGCCGGACCACGGCAGCGTTCTCCGGAGCCTGCACAGTCCGGGGAACCAGCGCCACCCCGAGCCCGTGAGCGACCAGAGCGATGGTGGCGTTCCAGTTCAGCGAGTCGTGCGCGACGTCCGGGGCGAATCCGGCCGCACCGCAGGCTGACAGGACGTGCGTGCGACAAGTGCACGCCGCACTGGGCACGATCCACGGCTCGTCGGCGGCCTCCGCGAGGTCTGCCCGGTCACGACCGGCGAGCCGGTGACCTTCAGCGACCACCAGGTCGAACGGATCGTCCAGCAGCGGCTGCTGATCGAATCGGGCCCGGTCGCGCGGCGGCTCGTCCGGGGCGGCCTCGACCACGGCCAGGTCGATGTCGCCGTCGAACAGCCGGTCGAAGCAGGCCGCGGACTCGGCCTCGCTGATCCTCGGAACAAGCCGGGGATGGCGCGCGGCCAGCGCGGCGGCGGCCGGGGCGAGCAGCGCGGCCACCGCGACGGGAAAACCGGCCAGGCGCAGCAGCCCGGCGGGCGAACCGCCGTCGGCACGCAGGTCCAGCTCGGCCAATTCCCAGCGCGCCTCGAGGTCGTCCGCGTGGGCCAGAAGCCGTTGTGCCGCAGGAGTGAGCCGCACCCGGCGGCCCTGCGGTTCCAGCAGGGTCACCCCGAGTTCCCGGCCCAGCTGACGGATCTGCTGGGACGCCGCCGACGGAGTGAAGTGCAGCGCCCGCGCCGCCGCGGTCACGGTGCCGTAGTGGTGCACCGCGCGCAGCACGTGGAGCCGCCGCAGATCAATCATGTAGTCGATTCTTCACAATGCCGACGGAAAACACAACCTGGACCGGTGCGGTTAGGCGGACGACGCTGGAAGCGAGGCCGACCGGAAAGGAAGTGCCGATGAACACGGTGTGGCTGTCCTTGTTCGCCGAAGCCGTTGTCGCGACGGGTGTCGCCGCCGGCCTGGCCCGCTGGGCCGCCCGCTGGCCAGGCCCTGTCGCCAGAGCCCGACGCCGCGGTCCGGCTTCCGGCGTCACTCGCTCCACTGCGGCCTGGACTCTCCTCGGGCTGGTGCTGCTTGCCGTCAACCTGCGGGCAGCCATCACGGGTGTTCCCCCGGTCCTGAGCGAACTCCAGGACAAGTTCGGGCTGAGCGGGCTCGGGGTCAGCGTGCTCACCGCCTTGCCGGAACTCTGCGTAGGCGCCTTCTCCGCGCTCGCCCCCGTGCTCGCCCGCCGGATCGGCACCGAGGCGGCGATCGCCGCGGCTCTCCTGGCGATCGCGTTCGGGCTGCTGTTGCGGGCGGTTTCCGCCCAGGCGGCGCTGTTCGCCGGGACCGTGCTCGCCGGAGCCGGGATCGCTGCCGGCAACGTGCTGCTACCCGCGGTGATCAAGCGGTTCTTCCCCGACCGCGTGGGATCGCTCACCGGCCTGTCGATGATGCTGCTGTCGGTCGGCGGTGCCGCCGGGGCGGGCCTGGCCGTCCCGCTGGAACACCTGGGCGGCTGGCGGCTGTCTCTGGCCGCGTGGACGGTCCCGGCCGCGATCGCGGTCCTCGTGTGGGGCCCGCTCGGGCTGCGCGGACGGACGCGACAGCCAGAAAGCCCGTCCACCGCGGCTACTGACGGAGCCGAAGGGGGCTCGCTGCTGCGCTCGCCGCTGGCGTGGTGCGTGATGATCTTCATGGGCATGGCGTCGTTGATGTTCTACACCTTGACGTCGTGGCTGCCCGAGATCATGCAAGGCCAGGGAGTGGCCCCCGCCACCGCCGGGACGATGAACTCGGCCGTGATCGTCATCGGCATCCCGCTCGGCTTCGTCGTGCCGATGGCCGCCGCCCGGCTGCGCGACCAGAGGCCGCTCGTCTTCGGCGTCGTCGCCCTGATGGCGATCGGGCTCCTCGGCCTGTTGCTGGTTCCGCGGGCCGGATGGCTCTGGGTCGCGATTTTCGGGCTCGCCACGGGCAGCGCGTTCCCGATCGCCCTCACACTCCTCAACCTGCGCTCAGCCACGCACACCGTCACGGCACGGCTCTCGGGCATGGCCCAGTGCGGCGGGTACCTGCTCGCCGCGTGCGGCCCGGCGGCTTTCGGAATGCTGCACACTCTCACCGGCGGCTGGGAGGCGTCGATCTGGCTGCTCGTCCTGCTGCTGGTGCCCGAACTCGGATGCGGCCTGGTGGCCGCCCGACCCGGTTTCGTACGCACGCGGCCGCCGCGCCGCGCCGAGCGGCTCGCCGAGCCAGCGGAGGTCGTCGCGGAGTCCTGCGCTTCAGACCGTTCGCACTGAACTCTTGCGGCCCAGTCGCCTGAGCATGGTTATCGCCGTCGCCAGACAGCGGTGAAGGAAAAGCCGCGTCCGGAATAGCCCCGCCTAGCGCGAATACGATCGGATGAACTCCACGGGGATGCTGGCGAAATCCCACTTCAGAAGGTTGCCCTCGCCGGTGTTCGCCAGGATTTCGCGGAGAAGCCGCGTGGCGGGGCCCGGATGTTCGCGCCACTCGTCCGCGCCTTGGCTGTGGTACGCGATCCTCCAGGCATCCGGATCGGGCGAGGAGGTGATCCAGCAGAGGGTTCCGCCTTGACCGTCGGTTCCCCAAGGCAGCAAGCCGCCAGGTTCGGGGAAGAGGCCGTAGTCGACGCCGGCGAGGTATTCGAGGTCCTCGTCGCCGAGGATGTTCAGGAGTTCGTCAAGATCGCGCTTGTAGTCAACCCATTCATGCTCAGTCGCAACCGGACTGCAAACCATGATCCCGCGAAATATCCCGCCCGGGAAGCGATTCAACAGTTCTTTGTAGTCGGATGGCAGCGGCGTACGGAGTTCGCGTTCCACGTCTGCCCACTCTTTTTCCGGCGTGAACTCTTCGCGCCAGCCGAGGAGCCGAGCGATCTCGTCGACGAGGGACGCGGCACGGGCTTCGGTCATCGGTTCTCCCGCCAGAGGACGGACACGGCCGGATTATCGCCAAACACCCGTTCAGCTTGCCACCGGGAAGGTGGCTGGCGGGATCCAGCACTCCGCCAGCCCTCCCCTCTCGCCTGGCACCGGCCGCAGCGACTACGAATCCACCACGCCCGCGACCACCCCGCGACACCGAACGAAAACCGCTCCTACTCCTCCGTCTTCGACACGTCAGCACCTTGCCGCCGCTCAGCTGGTTCGCCCGGGGACGCAGCGGCCGCACCGTTCAGCTGCGGGCTCGGCGGAGGCCCCTCAGCCCGGCACGGAGCCGCAGCCGCCGGTTTGACCAGCTTCAGCCCGTGCTGACGCAGCGCGGCGACCGAGATCTGGCCGATGGCCTCGTGCTCAGGCCGGGGAAGGTTGGCGGTCATCTCGCAGATCGCCGCGTGGACTGTGCTCTGAATGTCCTGCGAGAGTTGTTTTCCGGCCGATGACGCGGGCGAAGCAGCCACAGTGGCTCCGGTCGTCGGCCTGCCAGCGGTGTGGTGGTTGGCGGAGGACGGCACCGCGGGACGGTCGCCGGGCGACGGACGCGGGCTGTCGGCCGGTTTGGGTTGAAGCGGCGCGGGAGCGGGAGTTGACGGCGGAAGGACCGCGGCCGCGGGAGGTTCCGGATCGACGACGGTGACCGACGCTGGCGGCAAGTCGTGAACCTGGCCAGGCTCAGGCACGTTGCCCACGGGGTTGTCCGGCAGTTGGGCAGCGATGCCGTGCTCGTAGTCGCGGGCCAGCGCGAGGACGGTGTCCACGTAAGACTCGGAGTGGTTGTAACGGAACACCGCCGCGCGGGCTCCGGCAGCGGCGCGCAGGTCTCCGCCGCCGGAGCACAGGTAGTCGCCCGCGCCCAGTGCGGCGTCGTAAATGTTGTTCGGGTCGGCTGCGCCGTCGCCGTTGCCGTCGGCGGCGACCGCCCGCCAGGTGGACGGGAGGAACTGCATGGGACCGACCGCTCGCTCGAACACGGGGTCGCCGGTCCAGGTGCCGCCGTCGGTGGCGCGGATCAGCGCGACGCCCGGCCTGCCGTCCAGCGGGATGCCCCGGATGGGCGGGCTGGGGTATCCGTCGGCGCTCAGCGTCGCGCCGCCGAACCGGCCGTGGTTGGATTCGACCCGCCCGATGCCGGCCAGGATCGACCAGGGCAGGCCGCAGGACGAGTCGCGGCGGGCCAGCACTGAGGCGGCGTTGGTGTAGGCGGCCAGTGCGGTGGCGGGGATGCCCGTCGCCGATCCGCTCGGCGACCCGGAAGAGCCGGACCGGGACGCCGCGACCAGCTGCACCCGCGGTGCGACGGGCACGGGCAGCTCACCAGGCGGCAGCGGGCTGGCGATCACGGGTTCAGGAGCCCGCGGCGGCTGCACAGCACCCAGCGGGTGGCGGGCAACGGCACTGTCCTCGGTCCGGCCGGGCCGGCTCGGCTCGCTGGGCTGGCTCGAAGCGACAGCACCGGCGACGAGCAACGCGGCCGCCACGCACGCGCTCGCCGTTCGCCGCCGGTCCCCTCCGTCGGTGTGCGACCGGGTGCTTGGCATTGCTGAACTCTCCGTTCCGAGATGGATGTGCGGACACGAGGGTCTTGTCGTCCCCGGGCTCGCCGGGCCGGACGTTCCGGGAGGTCGCCCGGGCGAGGGTGTCTCCCCGGCCGAAGCACGGGGAGACACCCTCAGCCGGTCACGCGCGCCGTCGGCGGCGGCGAGCTGCCGCGACCAGCATCGCCACGCCCGCGCCCAGGAACGACAGGCACAGTCCGGCGAGACCGGAGAACGGCATGGTCAAACCGGTTTTGGCCAGCGGCGGGGCCGGCCGGGGGCCCGGAGGCGCCGGCGGGGGCGGCGTCAACGGCGGCGGAGGCGGCGGTGGCGGAGGCGTCTTCCGGTTCAGCCGGGTCACTTCCACCACGTGCCCGATGCTGGCCTCGCTCACCGTGTGCGGGCCGCTGATCGGGTCGGCGGGCAGGAGATAGCCAGGAGGCGCGGAGATCTCCTGCAGGTAGTAGTCGCCCAGTCCCAGGCCCCGGAAGTCACAGACGCCCTGTGCGTTCGTCGTGCACCGGTCGCCGGCCTTGGTGTCGGGTTTCGGACCGTCGACCTTCAGCCCGCCACCGTCGCCATTGGTCTTCTTCCACAACTGGAACACCGCGCCCGCCAACGGTTTCCCGTCGCCCTCGCTCTTCTTCAGCAGGCGGATCTCGCCGGTCTTCGGCTTGTTGACGGCGGTGACGCTGACGCCCTTGGCGAAGTTTTCCTTGGTCAGCGCGAGCGGTCCGAGCACCGCCGGTTCCGGCAGGACGTATCCGTCGGGAGCCTTGGTCTCCTGCCAGTAATAGACGCCCAGCGGCACGGTCTCCGTGCAGAGGCCGGTGGCCGGTGTCGTGCACGGGTCGCCGATCTTCGTGTCCGGGTTCGGGCCGTCGACCTTCAGCCCGCCACCGTCGCCATTGGTCTTCTTCCACAACTGGAACACCGCACCCGGCAACGGTTTCCCGGCCTCGTCGTGCTTGAGCACGCTGACGGTGCCGGTGCCGAGCTTATTGACCGCAGTCGTCCGGGCGCCTTGCGAATAGTTGTCCTTGGTGAGCGTCAACGGTCCGAAGATCGCCGGGTCCGGCAGCAGGTACCCGTCCGGCGCCGCGGTCTCCTGCCAGTAGTACTCGCCGAGCGGCTGGTGCGAAGCGCACACACCGTCCGCGCCCGTCGTGCACGGGTCGCCGATCTTCGTGTCCGGGTTCGGGCCGTCGACCTTCAGCCCGCCACCGTCGCCATTGGTCTTCTTCCACAACTGGAACACCGCACCCGGCAACGGTTTCCCGGCCTCGTCGTGCTTGAGCACGCTGACGTCGCCCATCATCAACCGGTTGACGGCAGTCGCTTTGACCCCGTCGGCGTGGTTGGCGGCCGTCAGGTCCAGAGGCCCGAAGACCGCTGGATCCGGCAGCAGGTACCCGTCCGGCGCCGCGGTTTCCTGCCAGTAGTAGGTGCCGAGGGGAACCGTCTCGCCGCAGACGCCGTCCGTTCCTGTCGTGCAAGGCGAGCCGACCTTGGTGTCGGGCTCCGTCCCGTCCGGCTGGAGGCCCGGCGTGTCGTTGGACTCTCGCCACAGCTGGAAGACCGCGCCGGGCAAGGGTTTGCCGTCCTGTCCTGTTTCAGCACGCTCACCTTGCCTTCGGGCTGGTGGAACCCGAAGTCGTAGGTGTGGTTGTTTTCGCCGGGGCCGCCCGTCGTGACGGTCTTCTCGGGGTAGGAGCCCCCTTGGGGCACGACGCCGTCGCTGTCGACGAACCGGTTCGTTCCGGCGTCGTTTTTGGTGACGTACCACTGGTAAAGGGGGCCGCCCGGCTGGTAGTCCTCCGGATTGTCCACCTTGATCGTGTACTGCGTGTGCGGCAGAAGGCCGCCCGGGACGTTGGAATTGTCGAAGTAGTATTCGCCGCGGCTGGTGGTCGTCGTGGTGCTCACGAGCTTGCCGTCCGCGTCGTAGAGCCGCACCGTCGCCCCGGGCACCGGCGGCTCGCCGGGGTCCTGGACGCCGTTCTTGTCGACGTCGTACCAGACCCGGTTGCCGATCTGCAGCGGAGCCTCGTCGCACAGCACCTCCAGGTCGGCCATCGAGGCGCCCTTGCCGAAGCTGCTGCTCAACTGGTTGCCCGAACTGGCTTCCGGAGGACGGCTGCCGTCCCGGTTGGTCCAGGCCGTGCCGCCGGTGAACGTGGCCCCGACCGGGTCGATGGCCGAACTCGCGATCGTGGTCTCGACCTTCGACAACGCGACGCCGGCGAACAAAGCGTTGAAGTGGTAAGCAGTGCGCTGCTGGTCGTAGAACCCCGCGCCGCGGGTCGTCTTGCCGCAGCCGGTGTTCTCCGCCATCACGAACATGCCGGTCGAATCGGGGCAGGCCCGGCTCAGCGCGCCGCCCGCGGACGGGGTGACCAGGCCGCCGCCGGCGACCGCGCGCTGGGCGTTCCCGATCTGGTCGCCGTAGCGGTCGCGGAAACCGAGGATCAGCGAGCCGTCGGTGTCCACGATGATGTCGGCGAGCATCGGTTCCGGGTTGGAGGAGTAGGTGTTGCCGCACGTGACGCCGTCCTGCTTCAGCGGGATGGTGTCCGACCAGGGATACCAGGCCGCGCCCTTGCACGGGGCCACGGTGTAGGTGACGGGCCGGGGGTAGTCCAGCTTCTGGTCCATCACCACCGGGCCGAAGGACTCCGCGACCGGATCGAACTTGCGCACGATCGCGCGCAGGTCCGACCGCTGCTGGCTCGACTCGGCCGAGCACACGCCGCCGACGTAGACGACACCGTCCTGAATCCCGAGACCGTAAGGACGCCAATCCCCGGCGTCCGCGCAGGGAGTGTCCGGCCCGGGAATGGCGTAGCTGGCCTTCGGCGCGGAAGCGGCCGGCTGCGTCGCGTCGTAGCGGTAAAGCTTGCGGTCAGCCAGATTGACGACGTACAGGTCCTTGCCGTCCTCGCTGACTTCGACGTCGCCGAGGGACTCCTTGGCGACATGAGGCGCGAACGCGAGGTCCATGTCCGTGGCGAAGTCGTGCGGCGAGCCGCCCGCGCCGGGGACCGTGGTGAACAGCGACGTGGCGTTCGTCTTCATGTCCGTGCGGTAGATCGCGCCGGCGCCGGACGGCCCGTAGGCCGATCCCCGGTGCGCGGTCGCACCGCTGAAGACCCACTTTTTCTGTTTGCTGTACCCGATGCCGTACAGCGCGCCGGTTTCCGCCTGCGTGGCGAGGTCCGTCGTCCGGTTGTTGACCCCGCGCGCGTTGTACGGGAAGGAAACCAGCGTCCGCGACGACGACGGCTCGGGGGTGACGTTGTTGCGGATACAAGCGGTCACCAGTGTCGCGTTCTTCTGGCAGTAGTCGCCGGGGTTCCAGAACGCGGTGGTGTACGAAACGTTCTTGCCGCCCGAGAGATCCACGAATTCTTCGGTGTTGCTCAGGTTGTCCGGAGCGCCGTCCAGGCCGGCGCGGTCCGCGAACGCCGAGAAGAACAGGCCCGGCTTCGGGTTGATCACCTGGACGCGATATTTGCCGCCGGACAGCGGGCTGCCCGCCGGCGACAAGGTGACCGTGCCGTCGGCGGCGGTCGTCCCGGAGATCGCGGCTCCCGCGTCGTCGGTCAGGTTCACCGTGATCCCGGCCATTCCCGGCTCGAGCACGGGGGTGTACTTGCCGGAGTCGTCCACTGCCCGGACCACCCGCACCGTCACAGTGCCGTCGCCGTCCGCCCGAGGAGCGGCGGCCGGCTTCGCGGCGGCGGCGGTTCCGCCGGCCAGGCCCGGCGCGGCGACCGCCGCGAGAGACAGAGCCATGATCCCGAACCGTTGAAGCCACGACAGCTGACGCGGTTTCCGGCGCGACGCCGTGATTCGCGACGCGGGTACGGAGCGGGACATCGCATCACATCCGATATCAGGTCAGGGGTCTGACTTCGGGCAAGAAAGTGCGGACGCATGCGCAGGCGCGATAACTCCCCGGACGCGGCACGCGTAGGCAGCATGCCCCGAAACCAGATAAATTCGCTATTCGAATCAACCGGAAATCGGCAAGCCCACCCGATAGAGTCAGATCGGACAGTTCCGAATCTTCATTCCGCCGACGGGTTCCCGGGAACTGACACCGGACTGAACCGAATAACTTTCAGGCAGAAGAACAGGGGTTCACGCTTCCGGGAAGATTTATGAATCTGTTTCCGCGCGTCGATTCGGTTTTCCGCGCGGCGCGTTACCGGGGCTGCCACGGAGTGCCCGGCACCGGTCCCGCCTGTCCTCCGGGGAAATCGAGTTCGAGGACGCCGTCGACGCCCGCCAGTTGCGCGGTCACCCTGCGCAGCCCGCCGGTGTCGTCAATCCAGTAAGTGAGCGGCGATTGCCGGGAGCCGTCCGCCGACCTCGGACGAGGGCCGGCGAACACTTCGCAGGGCTTGCCGTCGATCTCGTCGCCGCGCAGCCACCGCGGCCCCTGTTCGGCCAGCACTTGCGCGTTGTCCGGCCGGTCCTGGCCCATGAGCATGGACAGCCGGAGAGCGGCGTCCAGCGGATCGGTGGTGAACGAGCGCGGCGACCAGTCCGCCGGCCGCAGGGTTCCCGCGGCGGCGAGCGGGTCCGCCTGCCGGCCCGGAGCGACTGCCAGGCCCCGGTCGTCCCACGCCACCAGTCCTTTCGCCGAACCGGCGAATTCGTAGGACCCGACCGCGCGGTGCTGCCGGTAGTCCACCACGGCATCGACCACGACGACGCTGCCCGCCATCGGAGCTCGCACTCGTATTCGCGCGGGACTGTTCTGGTAGGTGGTGTATCGCGCCATCGCCATTCGCCCGGCCTCGTCGAGAGTGACCGGCCGGGCCTCCGGCTCCGCTTTCGGCGTCAGCGCCCACGCCCCGCAGCCGACTGCCGCGGCGGCGACCAGCGCGCCGGCCAGCCACCGGGCTCGTCGAGATCCCCGGATCATGCGCACCTCATTCCGATCGGCGTGGCGTCACGGCGCCGCGGGCAGCGGATAGCCGCCGAGATCCACCGGACCGGGCAATCCCGCGGCGGCTTTGGCCGGCGCGCCGGGCGGGCCCGGGAGCCGAGGCTGGGCCGGGGGCCGCGGCAGCCCGCGGAAATCCGCCCCGGGCGGAGCGGCGATCGCGGCAGGCGCCGTGCCGGGCCGACCGCCCATCTGGTTCGCCTTGCCCGCCGCGGAGAGGACCAGGTCCGCGCCGTTGCCCGCCACGAGGCTGTCGGCGACCGTGTTTCCGTCGGCCGCGTAGCCCTGGACATCGCTGATGATGACCCCGGCGGCCTTGTTGTCCTTGACCAGGTTGCGGACCAGGGTGTTCGCGCTTCCCCCGCCGATCCCGACGCCGATCCCGAACCCTCCGTCGGCCTGCGCCGGGCTGTGCGGATCGTTGTTGTCGGCGACCACGTTGCCGGCCAGCACCGCGCCGTGCTGCGGGGCGAGGGACTCGAAGTCGTTGGAGTTGACGGTCACTCCGACCCGGTTGCGCACCGCCCGGTTGCCGAGGAACCACAGGTTCTCCGACGCGTTCGTGATCTCGATGCCCACCGCGTTGTGCTCGACAAGGTTGCCGCGCACGAGCGTGTTGCAGGGCCGGCACTGACCGACGTAGATCCCCGAGTCGGCTTGACCGGAGGCGTAGGAGTTCTCGATGACTCCGTCGCGGGCGTCGAAAGAATAGATTCCGTACAGCGCGTTGTTGTACGCCGTCACGAAAGAGGCGCGAAAACCCTGAAGCGGCGGGAACTTCTGCGGGTTGAGCGGGTCGTAGCGGATGCCGCCGGCACCGGGGCCCTGCAGCTTCTTGTCGGTGACGCCGGTGAACAGCACGCCGTTGGCCAAGAACCGGCGCACCGTCAGGTTTTCCACCGCCGACTGCGATCCGGTGACGGTGATGCCGTTGATTTTCGCGAAATCCCCGTCCACGACCACGGTGTTGCGGTCGGTGCCCCGCAGGACGACTCGCGGTTTGGTCATGGTGACGCTTTCGTGGTACTCCCCCGGCGAAACCAGGACCAGGTCGCCTGCCTGGGCGGCGTCCACCGCTTCCTGGATCGTCTTGGCGTCCGCCGGAACACGGATGACTCCCGGGCTCGAGTGCGTGAGCGGAGCGGCGTCACCGCCGGCACATCCGGCGGCCGACGCGACGCCGAGCGCGGCGAGGCCAGCTGCCACGGAACGGTGCCATCGATGGCCAGACCTGAACATGTCGATCCGAGATCTCCCGCTCTCCGCGATATACAAAGGCCCGCGAAATGCTGTCGTGCGGGCACCGTTCTCCAAATCGGCCGGAGAAGTCTCCGGGTTTAGGGTCAACGGGCCACGAACACCCGAATGGGTAGGGCCGGCCCGCGGGCATTGTCTCGCGGATATCCGCCGGAGCCGAACCAGCCGGCCAAGCATCCCCTGGCTCCGGGCACCGCGCGCACAGATCTCGCGGCAGGGCATCGGCTTTGCCGACGGTGGCGGTCCACACTGGACGGAACCAGCAATTGGCAACCGGTCAAGCACGCGCCGGACCCGCGTGCCCGGACCGGACCGCGCCAGGTCGGATAGCATTGCCGAAAGGCCTCAAGGCCGTCCCGTGCCGATCGTTCCGCACAATGTCCGGTCGACGCGCATTCCCGGCCCGATTTCAGGAAATTCCTTCATGTCGCACGATTCACCGGACAAGGCGGCCACCGGCCGCCGGAGTTTTCTTCTCGGTGCGGCCGCTTCCGCCGCGGGATGGGGGCTGAGCGCCTGCGCCTCGCCGCCACCGCGGGCGCCTGCCCCCGGCGCCAGCGACGCCGCCCGGCCGTCCTTCCGCGGCACGCACCAGGCCGGCATCACCGACCCGGCGCCGCGCAGCCTTCTGTTCGTCGCGCTCGACCTGGCCGAGGGTGCGGACCGAGCGGCTGTCGACCGGGTGCTGGCCGGCTGGTCGCGGGCCGTCGAGCCCGCGACGCGAGGCAACCCCGGCGTTCCCGAACTCGCCGATCTGGACACCGCCGGGCTGACCGTGACCATCGGTGTCGGGCCCGGCCTGCCCGGACGGATCGGCCTGAACGCTCCCCCGGAACTCGCGCCGATCCCAGCCCTGCCCAACGACCGGCTGCGGCCCGCTTTCTGCGGCGGCGACCTGGCCGTCCAGATCTGTTCGCCCGACCCGCTGGTCTCGTTGCAGACCGCACAGGCACTCGCCCGGCTGAGCCAGGACACGCTGACCGCCCGGTGGCAGCTGCCCGGATTCAGCCAGCCCGGGCCGGCGACGCCGCGCAACGCGTTCGGCTTCAAGGACGGAACGGGAAACCCGCGCGCGGCCGCCGACGTCGACGACGCCGTGTGGATACCGGACGGCCCATGGCGCCACGGCACCTATCTGGTCGTGCGCCGGATCTCGATGGACATCCGGCGTTTCGCCGCGTTGCCGAAGCAACGCCAGGAGGCGGTGATCGGGCGCCGGCGGGACAGCGGGGCTCCGTTGACCGGCCACAGCGAGTTCGACGAGATCGACCTGTTCGCCAAACACCCCGACGGCACCTACGTGCTGCCGGTCGACGCGCACAGCAGGCGGGCACACGCGCGTTTCGACGGCGGCCGCCAGATGCTGCGGCGGGCTTTCACCTACTCGTCCGGCGACGAGCACGGACTGCTGTTCCTGGCCTTCATGAAAGACCCGGCGCTGTTCGCCAGGGTGCAGACCCGGCTCGCCCGCCAGGACGCCCTCAACGACTTCATCCAGCACCTCGGATCGGCGGTTTTCCTGATGCTGCCCGGCACTGGCGACGAGGGCGTCCTGCGTCTTCCAGGCTGACCAGCGCCCACGCACGGATCCGGTGTGCCGCTCATGCACTGGAAGCCGGGGTGCGCCGGAGTTCCGCGGCCCGCAGCGCCACGGCGCGTGCGGGCGGGTGCGCGGTGTGCGGACGCAACCGGGCGCGCAGAGCCGCCAGCGCGGCGTCCGCCCGCCCCGACACCAGATGCGGATAATCGCCGAGAAACCGGTTCCACGTCCGGCAGGCCTCGTCCAGGCAACCAGCGTCCAGGTGCAGTTCGGCCAGCCGCGCCCGCGTGATCGCCCGCGCCCGGCGTTCCGAAGCGGGACGCTCCCGCAACGAGCGGTCCAACGCGACGATCGCCGCACGCCGCTTGCCCAGGCACGCCTCGACCGCCGCGTGATGATGCGACAGCGCCGCGCGATGATAAGCCCCCACCGGAGGCGTCTCGGCGTCAACATGCTCGAGGTAATTCTCGGCGGCGCGCAAATGCACGAGAGCCTGACGACGATCGTCGGCGGCGGCCTCGGCCACCGCCGCCTGCCCCGCCAAGAACGCGCGGACCCGCGCGGGAGCGTCCCCGGGAAGAGCCCGGGTCGCCGCGATCGCCAGATTCACCGCGTGTCTTCGGTGGCCGAGCATCCGAGCCTGCACGCTCAAGGCGCGCAACGTGATCGCGTAGTGCAGGGCATCGCCCGCGGCACGGGACAGCTGCAGAGCGGCGAGATAGTAGCGCTGCGCGACTCCGTTCATCTCGTCGTCGAAGCACAAAAAGCCGCACAGATAACACAATTGCGCCGCCGAATCCAACAACCCGGCGCGCACCGCCGGCGCGGCATCCGAACGCAACCACGGAGCAATCGTCGTGTGCAGATACCGCACCAACGCCGGACGGACATGACCTCCCCCGTACGCCATATCCGCAGCCGAAAACAGCTTGAGCATCGACTGTGCGGCATCCAGTTCGACCCGGTCGATCCTGCCCGGCCCGTCCCCCGCCCGCGCCACCGTGCCCGCGAGCTCAGTCCAGCCCGGCACGGACAGCGCCGCCAAGCTGTAGACGCACCCGGCGACCGCACGACGGCCCGCCGCGCCGCTGCGGGCCAGCTCCGCCAGCTCGGCAGGAACGTCGGTGCACCACCGAGGGGCGAGTTCCGCGGACGGAGCTGGTCCGAGTTCCGTGTCCGCAACGGTGATCCGCCGGCCAAGACGACGGGTGAAGGCTTCGGCTATCAGTTCCGGAGCAGGCGGGCGGGGCCGGGTCCCGGAAAGCCAGTGCGCCACCGCGGTGCGGTCATAACGCAGCCGCAACCCCATCTCCGCGCCCAGCTCATTGGTGCGCTCCGCCAGCTTCTGACCCGTCCACCCCGCCTCCTCGATCAACCGCCGCAAACCCTGATTCGACACCACCGCTCCCTCCCGCCACACGCCACGCCCCAACGCCCGGGCCCGCCTCCCGACCGGCCCCGACGAGCCGTGAAACAGACTCGGAAGTAACAACCTCACGTCATCGCTTACCCACTGCCCCCAGCCAGCAAGCAGCGCCAAACGGGTACACCCAGTCACCGGAACCAACACTCTTCGTTACCCAGCACCTGTTTGCCCGGCAGCCCAGCGTCAGAAAGCTGTCGGTCACGCGAATTTCGCCGCTCGAGCGAACACTCCGGCGGCGCGGCGGGCAGGCAGGCAGAACCCGGTATGGGTAGCACTACCTCAAAACGGGGGCCAGGGACAACGACACGGGCAGCCGCGTCCGGACATCCTTGAGTCGGCAGCGATCGTTGCTTCCCACCGATTCCGCAGGAGTTGTTCGTGCTCGCACAGAGATGGCAGAAATTTCTCTCGTCGGCGGCCGCCGGCGTTCTGACGTTCAGCGTCCTCGCCGCACCCGCCGCGTCCGCCGCCGGCTGGGACGAGACACCCTTGCGGCAGGCAATGGACCGAGTCGTCGCCAGCGGGGTCGCGGGAGTCCAGGCGCGGATACGCGACAGCCAGGGCGACTGGTCCGCCAGCGCCGGAGTCCGCGCGCTCGGCAGCAACCAGCCGCCCTCGGCCGACGGAAGGTTCCGGATCGGCAGCGTCACCAAAACCTTTGTGGCCACCGTGGTCCTGCAACTGGCCGGAGAACGCAGAATCGGGCTCGACACCCCGGTGAACCACTACCTGCCCGGCCTGCTGCCCGGCGGAAACCGGATCACCGTGCGCATGATCCTGCAGCACACGAGCGGGCTGTACAGCTACTCCGACGACCTGCCGTTCGGAGAAGGCGCGACCCAGATCGCGCACGGCTTCCCCGCCATCCGGTTCCGGCACTTCACTCCCGGGCAGCTCGTGGCGATGGCGACCGCGAAACCGCTGCTGTTCGAGCCGGGGCAAGACTGGTCGTACTCCGACACCAACTACATCGTGGCCGGCCTGCTCGTCGAGAAGGTCACCGGGCGCACCTGGGGAACCGAGGTGGCCGACCGGATCATCCGGCCGCTGGGCCTGCACGCCACCAGCGAACCCGGCGACAACCCCGCCCTGCCGTGGCCGTACGCGCGCGGTTACTCCCGGCTCGACGGCAAAACCGTCGACGTGACCGAATTGAACCCCACCGTGGCAGGCGCCGCCGGGTCGATGATCTCCACCACCGCCGACCTCGACGACTTCTTCCGCGCCCTGCTGAGCGGACGGCTGCTCTTGCCCGAGCAGCTGACCGAGATGCTCACGCCCCGCGAAACGAACCTCGGGATCGGCTACGGCCTGGGCATCATGAGCATCGCGATGCCGTGCGGGACCACGGTCTGGGGCCACACCGGCGGCATTCCTGGATACGCGACCCACGCCTTCGCCACCGCCGACGGCACCCGCCAGGGCGCGTTTTCCGTCACCACCGACAAAAACCCGGCACACGGCACGGAAGGCCGGATCTTGACCGCGATGTTCTGCCCGTGACCCCGCCGGGCCGCAGAACCGGCGCGGCCCGGCCGAGCCGATTGCCAGGATCCTCTGCTCCCGGCGGTCTCCTGGCCGCACGAACACGGCGGCACCGGAAGTTCCCGAGCACACCGCGCACGGCCGGACTCCCTGGCATTGCCGGCAGGACCCGTGATCGACACATCGAACCGGCGGGGCATTTCCGATCATTCGTCCGGCAATGCCGCGGAACTCCGCGCGATCCGGATCAAACACCATCGTCCCGGGTATTCCGAAGTTTCCGGCCCGGCACAACCCGCCCGGCCCAGCGTGTCGTCGCGCTCGCGATAGAAAGCGGGTTCCGCCTTGCCGATCTGGCGTACTCGAGGAGACACAGCGACTCGCGACAGCAGCGAACCGTGGAAAGACAAGAGCGGCGGGTCCGAAGTCTCCCGAAGGTGACTGATACCGGAGCCGGCTGACGCGCCCGCCCGGCGTGGCTCACACCTCGGCCTTCGCCGAGAGAGGACCGCGTTCGAACCGGACATGGGCGCGCATGAGTTCCCCGGGGTTGGTTTGCGCCGCCAGAAGGGAAAGTTCGCCGCACAGCACAGTCGCGGCCGCGATGACCGCGAGCCTGCGCGCGTTGTCGCCCGGGGCGCGGTCGGCACGGCAGCCGAGACGCGTCAGGCTGGCCTCGACAAAGCCGAGCCCTTTGCCGTTGCCCACGGTCCCCACGATCAGATTCGGGAGCGTACAGGAGAAATAGAGATCCCCGTCGCGATCTTCGGCGACGGTGACGCCTTGCGAGCCTTCGACGATGTTGGCCGCGTCCTGGCCGGTCGCCAGGTAGAACCCGAGCAGCATGTTCGCGTAATGCGCGTTCGCCGTACGGATTCCGCCGGCGAGCAGGGTGCCGAGAAGATTCTTGCGGACGTTCAGCTGCGCGATGCTGGCCGCCGAAGTGTGCAGCAGGTCGGAGACGAGACGCCGGGGCACGAGCAGTTCCGTCACGACGTTCTTGCCGCGGCCGAGGATGCCGTTGATCGCGGTCGCTTTCTTGTCGGTGCAGTAATTTCCCGAGATGGACCCGTAGGAGATTCCCGGGACGGTGCGCAGCAGGTGCGCCAGGAGCGCGTCGGCCGCCAGCGTCGCCATGTTGTGCCCGGCCGCGTCGCCAGTGGTGAACTCGAACCGGATGAACAAAAGATTCGCCGTGAGCTCGTGGCGCACGCCGACCAGCTGGGCGAACCTGCTGCGGCTGCGGGTGATCTCGCGCAGTTCGGCCAGCATCGAGTGCAACTGCCGGGACGCGGCGAGCGCGGTCGGCGCGTCAACAGCTTCCACGATGACCGAACGCGTCATGCGCTCGTCGACCAGGGTCGCGACGACCCCGTGCTCGGTCAGCATCGAGATTTTCGCGCCGCGGCCGATCGAGGGCCACAGCGGCGACTCCAAGGTGGCGATCGGGACCTCGGTACACGTCGTCGCTACATTGCCGGAGATCTTCACCGGCCCCACCCAGTTCATCGGGATCCCTGCGACATCGGGCATCTCGTTCACGGGTGCGCTCCCTTCGATCTCGCCAGCTGCCGTTGGGGTTGCCCGCGGCCCGGACTGCCTGAGCCGCCGATCATGCGGCGTCCCGCGGCAGCGCCGGCACGCGCAACGGAACGGGCAGAACACCCTTCGCGGCCCACTGCGCCCGAAGTTGCGCGTGTTTCCGGGCGGCACCGGCCTCCAGCAGCGCGATGCCGCAGTCACCGCCGCCGGCACCGGACGGCTTAGCCGCGCCGCCGACCGATTCCGCGGCATCGCACAACATCGTCAGCCTCGGGGTGAAAATGCCCAGTCCCAGTGCGTCGTCCAGCCGTGCCAACGTGGTCCGGGCGCGACGAATCTGCCGCAGCAGCGCGCGGTTGTCGCCCAGCGCCAGCGCGCGCAGCGACGCCCGGACGCAGGCAGTCGTGTCGGCCAGGAAGCCCTGGTACGCCTTGTCTTCCGGGCCGTTCCGCTTTGCCGTGAGCGAAGCGATCAGCGAGCTGGTGCTGGCCGGGTGCCCGGTCCAGCCCACTTCTGTCGTCAGTCCTTCCGGCGGGGTCAACCGCCGCACTCCGAAACCGGGCCACGCCGCGCGCAGCGATTCCTCGATGCCCCGGCGGCGCGCGAGGTCCAGCACCTCAGCCCGGTCCGGGGCGTAGTACGCGATCCAGCCTCCCCAAATGCCGGCCGCGAGGTCGGCACCGGACAGGCTCGGGTCGATCCGAGCCGTCGCCAGCAGCGCCAACCGGAACCAGGCATGATCGGGCAGCGCGAGCCCGCAGTAGCCGGCCGCCGCCGCGACGGCCGCCGCGGTCACCGCGCCGCTGGACCCGAGCCCCAGTTTCGTGCCCTGTTCGTGCAAGTCGCTGCTGACCGCGATGCGCAACCGCGGAACCGGCATCCGTCGCTCGTCCAGCAGCTCGTGCAGCACGTCGATCGCCGACACCACGTGCGCCAAGTCCTCGCGGGCACGCCGCTCGTCGCCCGGGGTGCGTCCGGCCAGCTTCTTCCCCTCCCGCCGCAGCCGCGTGGCACCCGGGCACAGATCGGAAGCGATCACCACGTCGTCCTCCGACGCCGCGGACACCGCGACGCTCGCCTGCCGGTCGATGCCGACCAGGATCGCCGGATGCCCAGGCTCCACCACCGCGTACTCGCCGACGACGAACAGCTTTCCCGGCACCCGCCGGACCACTTTCCGCGACGTGTTCATCGCGCCTCCTCGATGCGCACGCTGACGCCCGGGCCGCGCCGGGCGACCGCTGTCGGGCAATCGGGCAACTTGTCTCGGGCCATCCCGACCACTCGGCCGGCGTCCTCCGGGCGGCACAACACCTTCACGTTCGGCCCCGCGTCCATCGTCGCGTAGGCGGGAATGCCGTCGCGCCGCAACTGCGCCACCCCGTCCAGGGCGACGAGCGTCGACGGCGACAGGTAGCGCACCGCCGGACGCGCGGCCAGCATCGTGGCGTGCATCCCCAGCGCATTGCGTTCGGCGATCTCCCCGACCTGGACGAGGTCACCGCGTCCCAGCGCGTCCCGCATGGCCGCGAGGTCGTCGCGGCCGGACTCGATCCACGACCAGTACAACGGCGAAGTCTCGACAGTGTGTCGCATCGCGGCGCGGCTGGAGACAGTTTTGGGAGCGGTGCCGGTCAGCACGATCACGATCGCGAGATCGACCTCCGCGCGGATCGGCTCGGCGAAGGAGCTGTGGTCGTCCTCGCCGGCGTGCAAAAGAGAAAAGCCTCCGAAAACCGACCGGGCCGCCGAGCCTGACCCTCGCCGGGCCAAGCGCGACAGACCGATCCCGTCGAGTTCCAGGCCGTAGGCAGCTGCAGCCGAACCCGCCAGCGCCGCGAAGCCGCTCGCTGAGGACGCCAGCCCCGCCGCGGTCGGACCGGCGTTGACGGTGGCCACCATCGCCGGTTCGGCGCGCCCGGCCAACTTGCGCACCACGTCCAGAAACGCCGTGACCCGCTGCAACGCTCCGCGGTCGGCGGGTCGCCCGTCGAAGGTCAGACAATCCGCGTCCGCCTCCGGTCGCACGTGGACAGTGGTGGTCGTCGGGAAACAGTCAAGCGTGACAGACAGGCTGTCGGCCCAGGGAATGATCTGGTTTTCGTCGCGCTTGCCCCAATATTTGACCAGCGCGATGTTCGGATACGCGACCGCGGTCACGCCAAAGTCAGCCGGCATCCGCGGAACACCTCCCCAGCGGCGCGGTCCAGGTCCGGACCGCGCCCGCGTTCTCCAGTCTCCGCGCGATCGCCTGCGCCGCATCGGGTCCGCTTGTCAGCGCGATCATGCATCCGCCCAATCCGCCGCCGGTGATCTTCGCGCCGAGACTCCCGGCGTCGAGGGCGGCGTCGACCAGCCGGTCAATCGGTTGCGTGCTCAGGCCCGCAGCACGCAGCAGTTCGTGACCGGCCGTCAGCCACGTGCCCAGATCCCACGCCCGCCCGGCTTCCAGATCGCGCACCGCGGCACGAGTCAGCCGCGCCGCACGGCGCACGAAGTCCGCTCGCCGGTCGGCCGCCCCGGCGAATCCTCGGCGGAGGAGGTCGATCGCGTCCTTGGTCCCTCCGGCAACCCCGCTGTCGGCGATCACCACCGTGCACCGCACGCCGACCCGCACTCGTTCGGCAGCGCCGTTGCAGAACAGGATCGGTGCCGTCGCCCCGACCGCGGCGGCGTCGACTCCGCTTGCCGTCCCGTGTGCCACCATCTCCGCCGTCTGCACCAGCTCATACAGCTCTCCGGGCTCCAGGCGGCAGCCGAAAAGATCGGCCAGTGCGAGAGCCGCCGCCCTCGCATGGGCCGCGCTCGCGCCGAGTCCACGCCCCAGCGGGATGCGGCAGTCGATGCGAACATTCACCGAGGCACGGTCGTCGACACCGGCGAGTCCCTTGAACTTCCCGGTGAGGCGGTCAAGCCCGGCTGTCGCGAGCGCCATCACCAACGGGTCGACGGGTTCTTCAAGCACGAACGCTATCTCGTCCCGACGCGCCGCGGACCAGGTCGCTGTGGCCGAGACCGGTAATTCCGGAACCGGAACAGCCAACGCGGGAGCGCCGTACACCACTGCGTGTTCCCCCAGCAGAATGACCTTCGCGCACGCACGTCCCGATCCGGCCGGACCGCTGCTAGCACCCGCCTCGCGAGGCACTGGCGCTGGCACAGTCAACGAACTCACCTCCAGGTTCCGCGTCGAAAGCGATGCTCTGGCGAAGGCGAACACGACCGGCCTTCTTTCCGCTTCACGGCCGGGTGTTGTCCATCGGTCCAGTAGAGCTTCCCCGGACGCGAAAGGCCAACCCGTTCCCGGTGATCGACTTGATGAAGACAGCGTCATGTTGAAAGCGGCCCCGCACCACCGGAAACAGAACTCGGTCCGCACCCTGGCGGAACAGCGTCGGACTCGCCAGGACCGGCCGGGCCGGGCCTTCAACATGACGACGGCTTCAACAAACCCATGCGTGCCAAGGGCTTCCGCGGAGGTGCACCGAGGACTTGACTGTTCTTCAACGAAACTCCGCAGCGGCCGGAATTCCCCGGAAAGACCAGCGAGAGGAGAATAGCCATGCCGTGGCCAGTCCCTCTGACGATGCCGATCGCCGAGCACGCGTTGCCGCCTGGCATGGACGACGCGCGCAACGCACACCTGTCCTGGCTGCGTCGGCACGAGCTTCTGGCCTCCGGCGCCGCGACTGACCGGTACGTGAAATCCCGGCTCGCGGACGTCGCCGCCTACTGCGACCCGGCCAGCAGGGATCTTGTCCTTTCCTACCATGTGCTCGGGTGGACTTTCCTGCACGACGACTGGATGGACGTCGCGGCGGACGGCGCCGCGGATCTGGCGGTGACCTCGGAACTCGTGGCTATTCTGCATCGCCCGTCCACGTCGGCCCATCCGCTGGCATCGGCGTTCTCGGACCTCTGGGCGCACCTCAGGTCCGGCATGTCGGAGGACTGGCGCCATCGGGCGGCTTGGCTGTGGCAAGAGTATTTCTACGGCAACTTCACCGAGACCGTCAATCGGCGGGAGGGCCGCGAACCGACCAGCGACGAACATCTTCGCATCAAGGACACGTCCGTCTCCGCCGGCGTGATGTTCGCGGTCTCCGAGCGCACGAACGGTTTCGAGGTCCCCTCCGACGTCTGGCATTCCGGCTATCTGGCCGAATTGCGCCACCACGCCACCCGGCACATCATCCTGGCGAACGAAATCCAGTCCTACGACCAGGACTCGGCCGCACACCGGGACAATCTCGTCGCGCTGCTCGCCAAGGAAAGAGGAATCGCCTTCGACAGCGCATTGAGCGTTATCGCACGGCAAGCCGACCAGCACATGAACCAGTTCCGCGCACTGAGTTGCGAGATCGCGCCGTTCTCTTCCCGCTTGGGTCTTTCCCGGACCGCGCGCGCAGCGATCGCACAACACGTCGCCGTCCTTCAACGGTGGGTTCGAGGAGCCTACGACTGGTACGACGTCACAGACCGCTATGCCGCCGCATGCTCGTAGCCCCGGACGACCGCGAACCACTCCGCTTTCGTTACTGACAAGGGTGATACCTGTGAGCACCTCGACCATCCCGACAGACGCCCAGATCACGCTCGCACGCAACGAATTCGAGCGCCGCGCCTATCTCTCGTACGAGACCAAGCGCGACGACACCATCAATCTCGACCTCGGCCACGCCGACGGCTTCTACCACCATCATTTCGCCGTAGGCGACTTCGACCGCAGCATCCTCTCCTTGCCCGGACACCCGCGCGAGCGGGCCGTCCAGGCCGAAATCCACCGGATGGAAACCCGCCAGGTCGACCTGTTCATCGAAGCGCTCGCGCCGGTCGCCGAGGACGCCAGAATCCTCGACGGTGGCTCCGGACGCGGCGGGACTTCCCTTCTGCTGCACCGGGCGTTCGGCTGTCAGGTGGACGGAATCAACTTCTGCGCGCACCACAACGAGTTCGCCCGCGCCCAAGCCGTCAAGCACGGCTGCGCGGACAGCGTCCGGTTCCACGACCGCAACATGGTCGACACCGGGCTCCCGCCGGAGTCGTTCGATTACGTGGTCACCAATGAGACAACCATGTACCTCGATCCGCTCATCGACGGATTCACCGAGTTCGCGCGGCTGCTGAAGCCGGGAGGCCGCTACGTTCTGGTCACTTGGTGCCACGACGACGCGGTGGCCGCCACTTCGCCCGAAGTCGCGGCGATCGACAAGCACTACGACTGCCACACCCACCGGCGGAGCACGTACCTGCGGCGCCTCCGGGACGCCAACTTGCACCCCTACCAGGTCGACGACCTCACGACCGCGGCGATTCCGTACTGGGAGCTCCGCGTCGAATCCGAACTGGCCACCGGGGTCGAAACCGCCTTCCTGGACGGCTATCGAAGCGGCCGGCTCGGCTACATCCGGATCGTGTCGCGCAAAGGCGTCTGAACAATGGCGAAAACAGCGATGGCGAAGACACCTCCCCCGCCGTGCCTCCAGCGGCTGTCCGCGTCCGTTCACGAGAGCATGCTGCGGGAAATCGACGAGCTTCATCCCGACCTGCGGACGATCTGTCTCTACCACCTCGGCGTGGCGGACGCTCAGGGGCACCCCGTCTCCAGCCGCACGGGTCAGATGGTCCGCGCCTGCACGGCGGTTCTGACGGCCGAGGCAGTCGGCGCCGCCCCCGCCGACGCGGTCCCCTCGGCAGTCGCCATCGAATTGGTGCACAACTTCACGCTCTTGCACGACGATCTCATCGACGGCGACGAACTTCGCCGCGGCCGGCCCACTTCGTGGAAGACCTTCGGTCCCGGGCCGGCTGTACTGGCCGGCGACGCCCTTTTCGCCAGCGCGCTCGACGTTCTGGCGCGATCCGGAGCTCCCGGCGCCCTGGCCGCTGCCGCGAGTCTGACAGCGGTCGTGAAGCGAGTCACCTACGCCTGGGCGAACGAAGCGGTGTTCGACCGGGCTCCGGCGGAAGACATCGTCGTCGACGACTACGTCGCCAACTGCGCCGCGAAAGTCGAGTTCCTTCCCGCTGCCGCGACCACGACCATCACCCTCCTCGACGCCGACCCGAAGGCGGCGTCCTGCCTGTCCAAGGCAGCCGGCCATATCGCCGCGGCCTGGCAGATCGCGAACGACCTCGAAGACATCTGGGGAGACCCCGTCCGGATAGGCAAGCCCGGGCTGCAGGACATCAGAGAGCACAAACACACCCTCCCCCTCATCGCCGCGCTGCAAAGCGGTCACCCGCTCGCCGGCAAGCTCGCCCGGCTCCTGGAAACACCACGCCTCACCACCGCCGACCTAGCCGCAGCCGCCGACCTCGTCCAGGAAGCCGGCGGCCGGGAGCAAGCCGAACAGGTGGCGCACCAGCAAGTCCGCCTTGCCCTGCAAGCGTTGAACGACCCTGTTGTGCCAGCACCGCAACGAAAAGATCTTACTGACATCTTTCTCTACGCCGTCACCCGCGACCCCGGCCTGTGGCTCTCGCACAGCCCTCTGGCTGTCCCCGTCGAAGTCGGATGACACCCGGCTCCCGCACCGCACCGCCCGAGAACTCGCTGCCGACACCCCTTCGCACGAAGGAAGCAGAAATGGCCGTTGAGAACGCTACCGGCGAAACGGAACCCGCCGGTCCCCCGCCCTTGCCCGACGTGAACCATCGTGCCCGCGACTACACCCGGGAAGGTCTCGAGGACGTGCTCGACGGCCTCCACCCCGACGCCGCTCGCATCTGCCGCTACTACTTCGGATGGTGCGAAGCCGACGGAAGCCCCGCGCAACGCCGCGGCAGCAGGACTTTGCAAGCCACCATGGTCATGCTGGCCGCCGAAGCCGCGGGAGCAGACCCGCTGCTCGCGAAGCCTGGTGCCGTCGCGATGGAACTAGCCCACAATTTCACCTGCCTGCACGACGACATCGCCGACGGCGACGATGTCCGGCGCGACCGTCCCACCGCATGGGTAGCGTTCGGCACCGGCCCCGCCCTCGTCGCGGGAGACGCCCTGCTCAACGAAGCGGTCCGGACCCTCGCGTCCGTGCCAGGACCTGCCGCTCTCACCGCGATCACGGTATTCACCGACGGCATCGCGAACCTGATCCGCGCGTGGTTCGGCGAACCGGCGTTCGACAGGGCCCGCCCTCAGGACGTCGCCCTCGACGACTACCTGAGCGTCTGCGAGGGAAAAGGCGGCGCGCTCCTGGGGACAGCGGCCACGCTGGGAACAGTCCTGGCCGGAAAACCGCCCGAAGACGCAGACGGCCTGCGCCAGGCAGCCCACTACGCCGGCATCGCCTGGCAAGCCGTCAACGACCTCGAAAACATCTGGGGCGACGCGGCCCTCGTCGGCAAGCCCGGCTTCCAAGACCTGCGCACGCGCAAGAACACCCTGCCGGTCATCGCCGCGACACAGTCGGGTCATCCCGAGACCGGCCGCCTCGTCGAACTCCTCGAGCAGCCCGCCCGCAGCGAAGCGGACTTGACGCGCATCGCCGAACTCCTCGACATCTGCGGAGGCAGGAGCGCGGCCGAAAGCACCGCACGCGAATATCTCGAACGCGCACAGTCTACTTTGGACGATATCGGTCTCCCCGCGAAGATCCATCACGACCTGTCCGGCCTGATGCATTTCGCGGTGACCCGCAAGGTCCGGCCTTCGGCTCGCTGACCAGGTCGGCACCGGCCAGCCGGTTCCAGGAGAAAGTACCGACGCGGACCATACTTCGGAGTCGCCATGTCCCTGTTCGCTGCGCTTTTCGGTCTCGCCGCAGTGCTGTTCGCGGTAGCCGGCGGGCTCTACCTGCGCACCGGATTCGCCCGGCGCTGTGCGCCCTTCCCGATCACCGTCCTGGCAGTCTGCGCAGCCTGGGACTCAGTGGAAATCCTGGGTTTCCTGGAAAGGTACCAATTCGACTACCTTCTCCAGCCCGGCTTCCTCGTGATCGAATCCCTCCTGCTGTACCTGTGCTTCGCCCACCGCGCACGCCACTACCCAAGAATCTCCGCACGCGGGCTGGCGGCGTACGCGATCACGGTGTTCGCGATTTCGTGCCTGGTGATCCTTGCCGCGAGCCGTTTGCTCCACGACCCCAGGGGTTTGCTCACCATGGCGCTGGCCGCCAGCCTGCTGCCGACATTGGTCCTCGCCAGTCGCCGCGAGGGAAGACTGCGCCCCGGGCAAAGCCCGGCCGCGACCGCATTGTTCACCGCGGCCACCGCGATGATCGCCGCCGCGGTGGTCGCCGATCCCCCTTCAGACCCTCCGCCGCCGATCCTCAGCTCAGTCTTCTACGCATTTTGGCTGCTGGTTTCGATTTGGTACACCTGCGCTTCCTGGGCCGCTAGGAGAGCGCACGTCGGCGAGCCGGTTTCATCGTGACCGCGAACCCCTCGTCAACGGAGCGGCGGTGGACATTCCACGGCCGCTCACAGCCACTGGAGCTGAAGCGCACCAGGTCGGCCGAGGAAGTGGCGTGAGCCCGCAGGCATGGCGCGACAGAACCGCGGTTATTTCTTGTTCTCTTCTTTCCGCAGCTGAGCTTTTCTGTTCCAGTAGACCGCGCTGCAGAGCCAAGTTCCCACAAGCGCCACAAGGGCTATCGCGCCGAGCACGGGCGGGTATATGCCCACGCTCCACAAGAACCCTGTCGAAAAAATGAGGATTCCCAGCAGGGCGTAGGTCACGGCCTCTTTCCAGCCGGGTCGTTCACGTCGCACTTGTCGATCGAACCACTCTCTTTTGCCTTCCACGGTCATCTCGCTCGTGATGCCTGCCACACAAAACGCTGCCCAGTCCGATACCGGGACCCATCCCGCCGAGGAAGATCTGCGCGCCCGGACAATCAGGCTCAGCACAAGGATCCCGGCGCCCAGCGGGTCGCCTGCGCCAACTCCTCACGCATTGCGAGGATAGGCAACGCCAGGGCACCCAGCGGCGCAACGACTCCCCCACGACGACAAAGCCAGGCTGTACTGCGATGTTCCGGCACCCCGACGACCGCAGCCTGAACGTGCGGCGTGGTCCCTGGCCGGTGCACGGAACCACCGAAGCGGATCAGCGGGACACCGCACCGCGGTCGAGTTCCGTTGCCGCCAGATCAGGAGAATCGGTGTCATCTCTCGGCTACCGGCAACGTCGAGCGCGGGAAATCCGGCGAGATCCGGGGACAGGTGCAGTTCGATGTGCCGCCCGCGTGGTCAAGGGGAGCGCTCGCCGTTAGGCGGGCAAGTCGGGTCCCGGTAACCCGGCCCGGTGATCCTGCTGCTGAAATAGGTGCTGTCGTTGACATTCCGCGCAGCGGGAAACTGGACGCGGAACTGCTCGGCGATGCCCTCGGTGTCGGTCTGGTCCTTCGGCACCACGGTCACCGAGGCCGGCATGGCGTCCACCGACATCATCTCCAGCAGCTCCGGCTCGTTCGCGAACATCTTCCGGAACCTCGCGTAGCCGTCCTGCTTGGTCTCGGTGTAGGCCCGCAAAACCCGAGGATCGCCGCGCAACTCCCGGGCGACGGCCGCCATCTCGGCATCCGTGCTGAGCATGACGCTCACGGTGTTGGCGCAGACGTCACGATCACCGATCGGGACCGCACCTTCCGGGATCGCATACCCGCCCACGTTGCGTCCGCTGAACAGCCACCAGCCCGATACGGCCAGCACGGCGACGGCGGCCAACGCCACCGTCACCGTCGCCGTCGCCGTCGCCAGCCGGTACCGGCGAGCCGTGCGCGGTGTCACAGAGAACGATGGGGCCGTCGCCTCCGGTCTCTCGGGCTCCTGCTCCACACCGGAGTCCTGGTCGCTCATCATGTTTCCTTGTTCTGGGCGGGACGGAAGAGAGCCGCGTCACGCCTGCCCGGGCGGCTGGCCGCGGTCCTCGCGGGCGATCGAGGCAAAGTCTCCGAACACAGGATACGGTTCCCAGTTCGCGTCGATCGACACCTCCCGGTAATCCGCGGCGCTCACCGAGTTCCCCTGGTGCAACTCGCGGCGCACGACACCGTCAGGTTTCTCCCAGAAAACATCCTCGACGAGCGTAGCCTCGTTCATGCTGTGGAAACCGCCGTCCTCGGGATACTCTCACCGCACCACGTGCTTCAGGAACAGCTTTCCCGGTTCCATGAGCCAGAATCCGTAGGACAATCGCGTGCTGCCGCGGCCGTCGAAGAATTTGACGGTGATCCGGTACGGGGACTGCGGATTGATCTCCAGCACGCAGTCCGGATCGGACACGTCCCCGATGACCGCGCTGAACCACTTTCCCCCGCCTTCGTAGCGACGCTTCGCGGTCCGTTCCGTGAGCGGTTGCCACATGGCGCGGTCGTCACCGCCCCACGCCCGGCAGTAGTGCACCGTCAGCACTGAAACGACTCCCTAGTGTTGCGCTCAGCGGTAAAACTTGTTGTTGGTGCCGCGGATTGTTACTGGCGGCTGCAAGGAGTAGCGGGGATCATCACACCCGGACCGTGCTTGGTGCGCATTTCGCCGACGTAACCGACACCGGAGCAGTCGGAGACCCGCCCGTAGCCCACCACGTCCCGCATCGGCACGTACGCACGCAATTTGACAAGAAGATCGACGCCGTTTCGCAGTATTCACCCGATAACGCGGATAGGGTTCTCTTCTACCGTTCCGTGCCGCGTAGTCACAGACACCGGAAAGCGCCGCTTTCAGCGTTTGCGCGCTCCCGACCACTTTGCTGCAGCAGGTTCACGACTGGATGTCGAATGGTTCATAGCAGTCGAAGGTCTCGATCGAGGTGATCAAGCCGTCGGCCGTCTCGACGAACTGGGCGATGTGCGCGACGAGTTCGTCGCCGCGCCGGAAAGGGCCCGCGTCACGCGCGATCACCCCGCTCCAGGTGAGGCGAAGGATCGCGGTGTTCCCGACCGCGACCGCCGAGCGCACCTCATACCGCTGGCTGGACATCAGCCCGGCACCGACCTCGGACGCCGCGAGCATCTGGTCCAGAGTCGCGCGAGCGCCCTCGGGCTTGAGCCGGTTCGGATATTCGACGGTCAACGCCGTCGGGGCGAAGAACTTCCGGAGATCCTCGCCGCACTGCCCGCCCTCAAGCGCCCGCAGCAGGAAGGTCGCAACGGCAACCGGGTCACCAACCATAAGAACAACCATAGTTGTACAACCTGGGTTGTCAATTGCATGGTGGCACCGTGACTCCACTGGACCCGGCCGACCTCGACCTCGCCACCCTCGCCTGGCTGGCGGGCGCTTCCGCGAACAGGGCGATCCTGGCGGAACTGCACAAGGCGGGCCACCCCGGCGTGCGCAACTCCCATGGGTACGTTGTCCAGCACCTGATCGACCGGGCGCCCACAGTCTCCGAACTCGCCGGTCTTCTCGGCATCACCCAGCAAGCGGCCTCGAAGCACCTTCTCGAACTGGAGCGTCTCGGCTACGTCGCGAGGGTGCCGGATCCCGCCGACAGTCGAGTGCGACGCGCCCAGCTCACCGACCACGGCTGGCAGCTCGTCGACGACAGCCGGCGGATACGACAGCAACTGAACGAGCGGCTGACGAAATCGGCGGGCAAGGACGCCGCCGAAGCAGCCCGCCAAGTCTTGGCCCACCTCCTCGACGCGACAGGGGGAACCGCGGAGGTGATCGCGCGTCGCGCCGCCCTGCCAAGCGAATGAGCAACCACACTCGCAGACTTCGCCCAGGCTGCTGCCGTTTATTCCGGAAGCCTGTAAACAGCAGCACCGAGCGGGACTTCACCCCAGAAACCGTGGATCACGTCGCGGTACCACGAGCACAGCTCCCCGAGCACCGACAGCACGGTCGTCGCGCCCATCCGGCACAAGTCGGCACCTGATCTCGGTTCGCGACAACGCGCATCGACCCTCGTCAGCCACGAAGATCTCCATGACCGCGGCGACCATGACCCGTATCCGGCGCGACGGCTACCGGCTCTGCGCCGTGCCACCCCACGATCGACGTCCTGAAACGGGATCTCCGCACGACGAACCGGTCCGCCGCTCCATCACGCCTCTGGTTCCCTCACGCGGCCACAACCTGCTCGCACCCGCCGCGCACGATTCCAGGGCCCGGTCGGGCACGGGTCGCTCGTGGGCGTCAGGGGCCGCTGTGCTCGGGAGCGGTGTGGTCGCGTGCCAACCACCGCACACTCCGCAAGAGCGGGCAGAAGACCTTGCCCCGCTACGGGTCAAGCGCACCTATTCCAAGCACACGCTGCTCCCGATCGTGATGGCGAGCAGGGCACCCTTGGTTACAGCGAACACCTGGTCAGTCGCGGCTCCGCGCAGTGCCCAGATTCGCCGTGCCACGCTGGTGCGCTTGGTGATTCGGCCGTCGGAATTCAGGTGAAACAGCGACCCGGAGGCGCTGGCGACCAGGAAGCCGTCGGCTGCCGGGGCGACCTGGCCGACCAGTCGCTGCCCGACATCGACACGCCACCGCAGGCGTCCCACCGCGGGATCCACCACGGTGTAGCCGCCACGGACCTCGGGCAACCACAGCAATCCTCCGGCAAATTCCGGTGCTACGGCCGCAAGGTCGGTCTCGGCCCGGACGAACTCGCGGACGGTGTCGGCTGACAGGACGATCTCAGCCAGTGCGCGCGGGCCGCAGCGCAGCAGGAAACGGCCGGGCCCGACCTCTGAGACGCTGGCTCCGGCGTCGTTGTCCGCGAGCGGCTGCGGCAACTGCCACGCGGACAGCTCCCAGCCGTCGTGCCGATCGATCAAGCGAACCCGGGTGTCTCCCGGTTCACCGATCAGGAAACCGTCTCCGGCGGGCACGGGCAGCACGGTGTGGATTCGACGCTCGGTTTCCCAGCGAAGCTGCCCCGTCGCGAGATCGAACGCGCGCAGCGGCGTGTATCCGCGCCAGCCGCCGACGAGCACCACGTTCGCTGAAACGACCAGATGCCCGGGGACAGCGGGAACGTCAGCGGACCAGATTTGCCGTCCGGTCGCGAGATCCAAACAGGACAGTCGAGGGTCGTCCTGCGGGATCACCAAACACCGATCACCGGCGATGACAACCCCGCGCGGCCACGTGCCGACGGGAACATCCCACCGCACAGAACCATCTTCCGGGTCAAGACTCACCAGCCTGGTGCCGCGCTCGTGAACGATGACATGACCGTTCGTCACCGCAAGACCCGAGGCAACGCCGCGCTGGTGCAGCGGCCGCTCCCACCCGATTTCGATCACAGCATCAGACCACCACGATCATCTGACCACAGGCAACCGCATTCCTCGCACCACAGGCCAGATTTTCGTTGCCGCCGGAGGCACTGGTTCTCGCGGACCGCCCGATGCCTGGACTACCAACAAGACTCCGAGCAGGTACGTCGACCTCAGCGCCAACGCCGCGTCCGCCCGGCAAGTGGCGATCTTCGAGCGTGGACTCTCGCCGGAGTCGACGAAGCCGGTCAGACTGACACACGACTGATATGGGTCTGGCAGCCCGAACCCAGCCGACCGCCAACGCGGCTATCCACCGTTCGGCCCGGAGCCACGAGCCTTTCGTGCCGCTACCGCCCAGCCTGGCCGGCCTTGACCACGCACTACAACTCCCCGTCTTCGGCGGTGTTGCACCCGAACGCGGGCCGCCTTGCCTAGTTTGAAGTACGGGGCAAGGAATGCCGATCGCCTGGCTGCGGCACCGCGGCAGCGCTGAAAGTAGTCCTTGAGAGTGAGGGCGAAGATCGGTCGTGACGGTGATTTGCTCGGCGGTGGGGACAGCCAAGATCAGAGGCGACAGAAAAGCACAGCAAGGAGCCTCTGCCAATGAACCCTCGTCTCCCCTTCATCGCCGCGCCGCTGCTTGTCCTCACATACGGGATCGTCCGCATCCTGGACGGTCTGGACGGGAGCAGGGGTCCCGGTCCGGCCTGGACTGCCGGGCACCTCGCTTTCCTCGGCGCACTGGCCATGTTCGTTCCGGTGTTCCTGCGGATGCGGCGTCTGGCCGGGCGGACCCGGCTGGCCAGTGTCGCCACGGTCGCCGCGATCACCGGCGCGGTCGCGCTGGCCATGCAGTTCGCGATCGATCTGATCTCCGGTTTCCAGGCCGCGGATCACGCGGAAATGAGCATGCTGACCGCGCAACTCCGCAACTTCCCGGGACTGACGCTGTTCGCCTACGACGCCGGCCCGTACCTTTTCTACCTCGGTCAGCTCGCGCTGGTGATCCAGCTCGCGGTCGGCCGCAAGGTCAAGATTTGGACGCCCGCGCTGGTTTTCGTCGACATGGCCATGCCCTTCGTCGACAAGGACCTGATCCCGCTCGGCTCGGTGCTGCTCCTGGTGTCGTTCGTCTCGATCGCCAGGACGCTGCCCGCCGGGCGGCCCGGCGCCAAGCCGGCCCCCGCCCTGGTGTGACGCGAAAAGACAACCGGCACCGCCCGGTCCCGTCGGCCGGCCAAGCGAGAAGGCAAGATGAACTCCGTGTCCGAACCGCCGGTCGTCGCCCGATTACGGGTCTTGGTGCGTGCCCTGCCCCCGTCCGGGGTGGACGCGGCGCTCACCGTCCTGGTTCTGGTGGTGCAGCTCTGGCCGTTCTTTTCCAGGGCCAATGTGCTGGGCACGCCGTGGGACGGATGGGGCTACCTGGTGGTGTTCGCTTCGGCCGCGCCGCTGCTGTTCCGCCGCCGGGCCCCGGTCGTCGCGCTGGTGGCCAGCTTGATCGCGACCGCCTGCTATGACGCGGCAGGTGATGTTCCCGCGCAACCGATCTGGTACGCGGGACTGGTCGCGATGTACTCGGTCGCCGCGCACACCTCCCGGCGGCTGGGGCTGGCGATGCTGGTTTTCACCGTCGGCGGCGGCCTTCTGCTGGCCGGTTCCTCGGAAACCGCGCTGCGCACCGCGGTGCTGTTCGTCAGCGCCTACGCGATCGGCCGGGCGTCCGGCGTGTCCCGTGCCTACGCGGCGGCGCTCGAGGAGCGGGCGGTCCGGCTGGAACAGGAGCGGCGGCTGGAGGCCGAGCGGGCCGCGGAGCGGGAACGGGCCCGGATCGCCAGGGACATGCACGACATCCTTTCGCACGCGGTCAGTCTGATGGTGGTGCAAGCCGAGGCGGGCCCGGTGGTGGTGCGCAGCGACCCGGCGAAAGCCGAGCGGGTGTTCGACACCATCGCCTCCGCCGGCCGGGACGCGATGACCCAGTTGCGCCGGATGCTCAGTGTGCTCAAAGAAACCGACGACGCGAGAGCGCCGCAGCCGACGATGGCGGACCTTCCCGCGCTCGCCGCGCAGGTGTCCGGTGCGGGCCTGACCGTCCGCTACGCCGAGGACGGCGAAGCCCGGTCGCTCCCGCAGGACGCCGAGGTCGCCGCTTACCGCATCGTCCAGGAAGCTCTCACCAACACGGTCAAGCACGCGGCCACGGCGAAGGCAGAAGTCAGGCTCACGTGGCGGGCCGACGCGTTGACGATCGAGATCACCGACGACGGTGGCGATTTCGTGCCGTCCCCGGTGTCCGGCGGCCACGGGCTGATCGGCATCCGGGAACGCGCTGCCGCTTGCGGCGGCACGGCCGACATCGGGCCCCGCGAGGACTCGCCGGGGTTCCGGGTCTTCGTCGCCCTGCCATTCACGACCGGAGGGATGAGATGACCGTGCGGATCGTGCTGGCCGACGACCAGGAACTGGTCAGGGCGGGGTTCGCGATGATCCTGGACGCGCAACCGGACCTGACCGTGGTGGCCGAGGCGAGCGACGGGGCCGAGGCGATCGCGGCGGTCCGCGAGCACCGGCCGGATGTGCTGCTGCTGGACATCCAGATGCCGAATGTCGACGGGCTCGAAGCCGCGAAGATCGTCTGCGCGGAAACCGGGTGCAGGGTGCTGATGCTCACCACATTCGATTTCGACGACTACGTCTACCAGGCCCTGCGGGCGGGAGCGAGCGGGTTCCTGCTGAAGGACGTGCGCCGGGACGACCTGGTGAACGCGGTGCGGGTGGTCGCCGGGGGCGACGCGCTGCTGGCGCCGTCCGTCACCAGGAAGCTGATCAGCGAGTTCACCGCGCGCACCCTGGCCAAGCCCGCCCCGGTCGAGGAACGGCTCGCCGCACTCACCGCGCGGGAACGGGAAACTCTCGCGCTGATCGCCCGCGGGCTGTCCAACGCGGAGATCGCCGACGCGATGGTGGTCAGCGAACACACCGTGAAAACGCACGTCAGCAAGGTGCTCACCAAACTCGGCCTGCGCGATCGCGCACAGGCGGTGATCGCCGCCTATGAGACGCGGTTGACCGTACCGGGCGACTGAACGCTCACCGACCGGATCGCCGGAGCACGCGCCAACGGCTGGTGCAGGGCCGGCGGCAAGCGGCCGGCTCCGGCAAGCCCGCACCGCCTGGCATCAGGTCCGCCCGTCCAGCAGCGCGAGACGACCGCGGGCGCAGGCCGGTGGGGGCCGCTCGCTCTGGGCAATACGGAGCTAGGGACACCAGGCCTGCCGAGCGGATCTCTAGAAGATGCTTGAGCTGTGTTTGCCCGATCCGGCGTCGCCGCCGCAGGCAGAGAGTCTCTGCTCGTTGACGACGATGGAGGGCAGGATGCCCGCACGCAGCACACCGTCACTCGGCCACCCGGCATGGGACCTCGTCCCCCTGACCGCCGACCACGCCGGCTTCGCCCGCATCACCGACACCGGCTACCGCTCGTTCGTCACCGCCTAGGGCGGACCAGACATCACCGCCACACCGCTGTTCCGCACACTCGCCGACGCCGAGGAACTGCGCTGGACCGCGTTCGTCCCCGGCAAAACCACCACCCCCGAAGCCCAGCGGGAAGCCCTGCACCGGATCGCGTGCCTGCGCGGGAACGTGAGCCGGCCCTGGAACTGGACCGCTTTCTGACGAGCCCGCACGCGGCCCGCCACGGACAGTGACGGGCCCGAAAGGTGCCGTAGTCGATCTTGTTCAGCCTGCGCGTTCCTAAGTCGTCTCACGGCGATACTCCAGTCAACTGGGGGTGTTCGCTGGCTGCCGGGCGGCACGCTGACGTTCGCAACGGTGCCGCACCACGAGATCTTCTTCGTCGAAGACGACGAGCATGGGATCCCGCACGCTGTCAAGCCGTTCCTCGCTCCGGGCGAATACCGCTCGCTCGGCGACGCTCCCAAACTTCGGTCACGGACAGGCCAGCTGTCGCAGTCGCGAATGTGCCGCACGACGCTGTTCTATTTGTCCGAAAAGGTGGCAATATCCTTCTCGATAACCGGCCACGCGACAGCCGTGTTCAGCGAACATGGCCGCGATCGCCGAACCGACCGTGCCGAGCCCGACTGCCCAAACCGTTGCGAACGGCGGATTCAAGAGGTCTTCCTGACGGGAATCTTGACCCTGGAGCGTAAGTGAATGCGCGAATCACGGTCGAGCCCGATTGCCGCGTTCAACTTTTCATTTCCAGCAGTCGTACACGTGCACTTGGTGGCATCGTGCTCGCGGTGACATCCTGCCACGGCCGTTCGGCATGAGCCGGAGGGATACCGTGCGGACGCGAAGGATTCCCATGAGAGATCAGGATCTGCCACCCGACGCGTGGCTGATCACCCGGTTCGAGAATGTCACCACAGTTCTGGGCGACGACCTGTCCACGCGGAGATCCGACGTCTCCTACGGCCCTATTTCCCCGCTGGGCAGATCAACAAGTTGCGGCCGATGATCGGCGTCCTGGCCGACCAGCAATGGGACCTGCTGGAATCCGGCGGAAATCCGGCGAATCTCGTCGAGGCGTTCGCGAACCCGTTACCGCTGCGCATCGTCTCTGTCGCGCTTGGTATTCCGCGCGAAGCGGAGGCCGAATTTCGCCGCGTCAACAATATTCGGCTCAACCTCACCAGCGGTATCGAGGACCAGGTCACAGCCGCGAGCCAGACCCGCATCGCCACCATGATCACCCTTGGCGCACCCCGCCCTGGCAACGCCGATCCACGTGCATGTCGGTGATCTCGATCCCCTGTGTTCGCTCGACGAAGCCCGCACCTGGCGCGAGCACACGTCCGGGCACTTCGCCATGACCGTCTGCCCCGGTGGGCACTTCTGCCTGGACAGGCACGCCCGGCAGCTCAACGAATCCATCATCGAAACGATCACCAGGGAAGGAGCGTCTCGTGGCCGTCAGCGAGGTGTTCACCAGGCCGATATCGCCGTTGGAATGGATGCGGCTGGCCAGTCCACCGGACTCGATGGCCATCCAGATCGTCGTCGAAGGCACCGGTTCCCTGGATGTCGAACGGCTCCGGCACGCGGTGGCGGCGGCGGGCGATGCCTGTCCAGGCGCACGCCTCGTACGTCGCGGGCGCCGGTGGGTCGACTCCGGTATCGCTCCGGAAGTTCGGGTCGTGGCGGGCCGCGCGGCAGGCGTGCCGGACCCGATCAACTCGCCGGAGCTGGCCCGCCCGCTCCGGGGCGACCGGGGACGGCCCATGACCGAGGTCGTGCTGTTCACCGGTCCGGCGCCGACGATAGTGTTCCGCACGCATCACGCCCTCATGGACGGTCGAGGCGCACTCATCTGGGTGGCCGAGGTGTTCGCGGCGCTGCGTGGCGAGCAGGGCCGGCCCGCGGTGGACGCGTTGACCGAAGCCGACCTGCTGGCGCAGTCCGGTGTCGAGCCCGAACCTCCCGCTCGCCGCTTCGTCGATGTGGTCCTCCAAGGTCGCGCGGCGGCAAGCCGGAGGACGGGGGTGCGCCTGCGGCGCAGTGTCAGCGGGAACCATCCGGCGCTGACCGCCAAGATCGCCGAAGCGCTGGTCCGGCAGCACGACGCCGACGAGCTGATCTGCCTGATCCCGGTCGACCTGCGTCGCCACCGGCCGGAGGCCAGGCTGACCGCGAATCTGTCCGGCGGGCTCACCCTGCCGATCAGTGCGTCGGCGACCTGGCAGCAGATCCACCAGCGCGTGCTGCTCGCCTTGAGCCGCAACGAGGAACTCGCCAGCTTGCCGACGGCGAAGGCGGCCGCGTCGATCATGCGCCTGCCCCTGGGACTGCACCGGGCGACCGGCCTGCTGGCCGACGCGACGCTGGGCCGGCGCGGTCAGGCACCGTGGCATTTCGCGATCACCCATTTCGGCCAGGTTGAGCTGGCCGAGTTCAGCACCGCGGACTTTCAGGCGCGGACCGTGTACTCCGCGCCGTGGCGCGGCCTGTTGGTGCCGCCGACGATCAGCATCATCGAGTCCGACCGGCGCACCGAGATCGTGCTGAGCATGGACGACGATCCGGCGCTGACCGCCCGGGGCGAGCAGTTGCTGGACAGCATCGTCGACAGTTTGTCGCCCTCGGAAAGTCGTCTGTCCGGTGGCACGCCGGACCCGCGATACGAGCACGGCACACTGACCAGCCTGTTCCGCGCGACCGTCGCCGCCCACCCTGACTCGATCGCACTGGCCACCGACGACTCCGAGGTCACGTTCGCCGAACTCGACCTGCGGGTGACCGCGGTGGCGGCCGAGCTGCGCCAGCGCGGCGTCCGGACGGGCGACGTCGTCGGCGTCATGGCCGGTCGTTCGATCGCCGCGATCGCGGCGATCTTCGGCATTCTCAGGGCCGGTGCGGCGTTCCTGCCGTTGGACACCGAGCACCCCGATGCGCGCCTGACCGCTCTGCTCACGACCGCGGCGGCGCGGGTGTGCGTGGTGGAGCGGGCACACGCCGGCCGGCCCGCCGTCCCGGAGGGTTGTGCGGCGCTCGTGCTGGAGGACCTGCCCACCACGACCGAGGAGACCGTCGACATCGCGGTCGCACCTGAAGACCTCGCGGCGGTGTTCTACACCTCCGGTTCGACCGGCCAGCCGAAGGGTGTCGAACTCGAGCACCGCAACCTGGCTGGCTACGCGGGCTGGGCCATCGAGGCACTCGGGATCGACGCGGACTGCCGCTTCGCCATGTTCAGCTCCCTCGCCTACGTGGGGCCGTACACCGCGGTGTTCCTGCCGTTGTTCGCCGGTGGCCGGATCGAGCTGGCGACCGGCGAACCGAATCACGTGACCCTGCGCCGGCTGCTGCGCGAGCGCGGAGTGAACTGCCTCAAGCTGACACCGTCGCACCTCGAACTGATCGACAGGCTCGACGTGCGGGCCGACGGCATCCGCTTGGCGGTGTTCGGGGGCGAGCGCCTGCGCAGTTCGGTGGCAGCGCGGGCCCAGGAGATCTTCGGGCCGGAATGCCGGATCTTCAACGCCGACGGTCTCACCGAAATGAGCGGCGGCTGCACGTTGCATCGGTATGACCCCGACCTGGACGATCCCGCGCGTTCGGTGCCGATCGGCCGTCCGGTGCGGGGGACCGCCATCACCCTCCACGACCCCAACGGTGTCGCGGTGCCCGAAGGCGAGGTCGGCGAGATGTACTTCGCGGGCTTGCAGCTGTGCCGGGGCTACCACGATCGCCCGGAGCTGAACAGCGAACGCTTCGTCCAACTCGCCGACGGAACCCGCGCCTACCGCAGCGGCGATCTGGCCCGGGTGCTGCCCAGCGGCGAACTGGAGCACATGGGACGCGTCGACGACCAGATCAAGATCCTCGGCCACCGGATCGAGCCCACCGAAGTGGCAGCCGCGCTGGAAAAGCACGACGCGGTGATTCAGGCGCTGGTCGTGCCGCACACCCGGGACACCGGGCACGAACAAACCACGCTGTGCGGCTACGTCGTGCTGTCCCGGCCAGTGCCGTCCGCGGAGTTGATCGCGCACACCGCGTCCCTGCTGCCACGGCACCTGGTCCCGTCGGTCGTGCTCACGCTGCCGGAGTTCCCCCGCATCGCCAACGGCAAGATCGACGTCAAAGCATTGCCCGACCCCTATCCGGCGAAGGACGACGCCGAGTGCCAGACCGAGCCGCTCGACGACATCGCGGCCCAGGTCGCCCGAATCTGGGCCGACACTCTCGGGATCGGCATCGCCGAGGTGATCCGTCAGGGAGACTTCAACCTGCTCGGCGGTGACTCGATCTCGCTGCTGGCCATGCTCGCGTCGGTGTCTCGCCAACTGGTGCGCGACCCAGGCACGGATTTCGTCGGCGCCAGCGAGAAAGTGATCGCTAACCCGACGCTGGACCAGGTCGTCAAGCTGGTCCACGAACTCAACGAGCCAACGCGGTCGACTGAGCAAAGGACTGGCTGACGCCCGCCGGCAGGCTGATCGGAGGACACGAGTCCGAACCAGGCATTCGTTCCTGACCAGCGATGCCCATGCCGTCGATCGTCGTCTACTTCCGGGCGACGCCGGCGAACGCGACGGACTCGTTGGGGGAGGCGAGGCGGAGGGTTTGATCCTCGTCGCTGGCCTCTTCGGGATGCCATTCCGGAGTCCAGGTCACGCCTGGTTCGAGGAGGGTGAAGTCGCCGAACAGTTCGGTGAACTCGCGGCGGCCGCGCCAGATGACCGGGCTCGACAAGGTGTCGTAGAGGTGTTTGAGGTCTGCCATCATCGCGGCTTGGCGCGGCGGGACGCCGTCGTCGGTGGCGTGCGACAAAGCCAAGTACGACCCGGGAACGAGCAGGTCGCGGTAGTCCGCGACGAAGCTGGCCCCGAGGTCGTCAGTGCTGTCGCTGTCGGATACGGGGGGTTGCCGGACGTGCAGGACCGCGATCAGCATCAGCGCGACGGGCTGGGCGAGGTCGATGACGCCGGTGTCCGCGATGCGCGACCAGAGCCGCTGCGGATCGCGCATGTCGGCGTGGATGGCTACGTGGCGGCGCGGGTCTCCGGTGTCGCGCAACAGGCCGTTGGAATGAGCGACAGCGACTGGTTCGTAATCGACGTAGGCGACTTTTACTTCGTTCGGCGCGACTTGCTCGGCGATTTCGTGCGCGTGTCCCATGGTGGGGACACCGGATCCGAGGTCGACGAACTGGCGGATCCCGAGCCGGACGAGGTGGCGGACGACGCGGTGGAGGAACATGCGATTGGCGTGGGTGATGGGCCGCAGGATGGGGTACTGCCGCAGAATCGGTTCGGCGAACTGCCGGTCGATTTCCCAGTTGGCGTCTCCGCCGAGGTAGTAGTCGTAGATTCGTGCCACGCTGGGGCGGCTGAGGTCGATGCCCGGTGGCGGGAAAGCTTCCTCGTCCGAACCGGTCACGGGCCTCTCCTCGCGTGGTCGACGGCGCGAAAGCCTCAGGGTAGCTGCGGGTCGTCGCGGATCGCACCCGGTGCCCGGGTACGGTCCGCGACCTCGCGTTCGGCCCGTTCGAGAAGACCGCGAGTTTCTTCTACGGACAAAGCAGCACTGGACAACGAACCCCACGCCTGCAGGTCGGTCTGGTAATTCTCGGAGTCCGCGGGTGAACGGAACACGACGCTGGTTCCTTCGATGAACGAGCAGTTGTCCCGCGGGTTGGGGAATTGCATGATCGTGAAATCCGAGCAGACGGTCAGCGGCCCGTTGCGCGGCACGACACGAATTTTGACCCAGGGGAACTCCTGGCCCAGGCGCAGCATGTGCCGCAACTGGTCGAGTGCGACGAAGGGGTTGACCGTCGGCGCGGCCGTGAGACGGTCGACGGCGCTTTCGCTGAGAAGGAACTGAAAGCTGCGTTCCGGGTGAGCGGACAGGATCCGTGCGCGCGAGCGGCGGTCGTAGACAGCGTTGTCGACGTCGGTCCGCCCGTATGCCTGGAACTGCTCCAGCATGAAGCCTTCGCACTGCAGCATCCCGCTGATGCGCTCCCCCGTCCACCGTTGCAGGACGATCGCCGATCGTTCGGCGGCGATCACCTGATGAAACCAGCGCGGGGTCGCCTCGAGCCGCTGCTGGTTCCAGTCGCGCTCCGCCGGGGACGACTCGTTGAGGCGGCGCATTTCCGCCGCCTGCGCATCCGGCACCTTCAGCGCGGCGATCCACTTTTCGAGCTGGTCCGGGTGAATTCCGAGTTTGCCGCTTTGCACTTTGCTCACGTTCGACTGGGAATAGCCGAGAATCTTCCCGAGTTCCGCCTGGTTCATTCCCAGTTTGAGGCGCGCGCCGCGGAGCATCTCCCCCAGCTGCACGCGCCGGGGATCCGTGCCGAACCGCTTCACGAGGGCAGTGCCGTCCAATCGGGGGAAAGGGGGACGCTCTATGGTACGACAGGAATGCCGTCGAGACCCCTTCTCCCGATCGGTCGAGTGCTGCCGCCTCATCCGGCCGCGACAGGCAAAGCACCCGAATCAGCTGTTTCCGCGTCGCGCGCAGCGACAGAGCGCATGCGGTCGCCCGGTCGAACCGGCAGCCGCACCAGAGGACCGCGGCGAACCCTCCGTGTGGCCGCGACGGCGCCGAGCCGTCTGCCGATGCGGGAATTTCCCGATTTCGCATCGCGCATCGGTTCAACCGAAAACGAGGAAAGTGCAACCGCGGCGGAACGATGCTGCGGGTTTCGCGTCTTTCGTTCATCGGCCCCGCGAGTGTCGGCTGCCGCCCGCGCGGTCAGCCACTCCCCGGCCAACGCCGGATCCGCTCGGCCCGGCCGCCGAGAAGAAACACCGGATGATGCCGGGCGTCGCCAGCATCATCCGGTGTTCGCGAGGCGACCGGTATGCCGGGGCCTACTCGCCGCGATTGCCGGACCGGCGCCGCCGCGCCGACAACAAAAGCCAGGCGGCGGCACTGCCGCCGAGCATGCCGACGCTCTCGGCGACGCCGTGCAAGACCACGACGAGGATCGCCAGCAGGACGAGACTGGCGACGCAGACCAGGACGCTGGCGCGGACGGTCCACCCCCAGCTTCCGATGACCATGGCCAGCAAGGTCCGCCACGCGTGGGACTCGGTCCCGCTGTGCCTCCGGCAGGACGGAGACCCCGCCACGACAAGCACCTGACGCTGTCCCGGGAAGCCGGCCCCGCGCCCGCCGGACCCGGGGTGCGGATCGGCACGCGCCTCGGCGTCGACCGCGACCGGCGCGCCGGAGGCGGGCGGTCGCGTCTGGCGCCGCCGGCCGAAGAAGCCGGCGCCTAGAATGGTCATGTTGCACTCCTTGTCGATGTCGTTGGCCGGACGGGTCGGTGCAGCGTCGGCGCGGCTTCCCTGCGCAAGAGGGAGCCGCGTCTCCTCAACGGCGGGCGCGACGGGTCCGCGGACAGAACGAGTTCAGTTCAGGCGCACCCGCCCCCGCAGTGCCGCCTGCCGCGCCGACACTGGCGCAGGCCACGACCGCACTGCGGCCGGGCGCTCGCCAACGGCGCCGGTGAACTCCTGATGCTCCTTTCCTGGCTGCGACACAAACACGGCTCGCACGAGACCGCGCAAGCGGCGACTACGCGCTCGCAGCCGATCCTCCCCTGGGTACCAGTGCACTGGTGGTGCACAGACAGATGCACGTGCATCTGTCTGTGCATCGTAACTCGTGTCGTCGCGGAAAGGGGGCTGCCATTCGACGCCGTCGGAGCAGCGAAGACCGATCCGCACGTAGGCAAAACCGCAATCAACGAACGCGCCAGCCAGCCCCTACTTCAACGAGTAGCCGGTGAAATAACCCACGGTGATCGAAATTCGAGGGACTGGCGTGAATATTCCAAATTTTGCCGAGGAATTCGCGAATATGCTATTCCGCCAGCGTTGGCGCTCGTGCGGCGAACAGCAGGTTTCCCGAGGAGTGCCGAGCATACGCTCCACCCGTCGCCGCGTCGCCCCCGCAGAGGGCATCCGGCTTCCTGGCCCCACGGGAGCCAAGAAAGCGGCCTCACCAGATGCCGGGAATCAGGCAAGTACACGGAACACCCGTCACCTCTTCAGGTGAGGTAAAGCTGCCGGAACAACCAGTTCGGCTGCTTTTCGCAATCGACCGATCAGGAAACCGGATGCCGCCTTCCCGGCTCGGTGCCCGGGTCGGTTGTTCCAGCTGTTGCAGACCAGCTACAGCTACACCCGCACCGGCGGCGCGGACTCCGACCAGATAACGCCGGGTCGGCTCCGCTTGCCGGGATCACGTAGAACTCGGCGACGACACCTGCCACCGGGACGCTTACAGCTCCGACAGCCAGCACATAGAGCACACGCCATTTCACTATCCGACGCCGCTCGTCCTTCTGCTCCCATCGCAGCACCGCACCGGCCCTGAGCCCGTTCAACAACGCCCTCAGACAGAAGTGAACGAAAAAGCAACCTCAGCGTGGCAAAATCCCAGGTCAGGAAGAGTTGTCCCCGCGCGTGCGGGGGTGGTTCCGCTGTGCCGAGACTACGCCCTTCGCGCCCTCCATTGTCCCCGCACGAGCGGGGATGGGCCGCTAGCGGCGATCACGCATTCGAACGGCTGCGGATTCTCCCTGCGCCAGCGAGGGGCGATCCCCGGGACGAGTCCGAGGTCAGGACCTCGTCGGCGTTCTCCCCAGCAGGCAGGGATCCGTCGAGGACTTCGGTGATCTCCGTCAGCCTGCCGTTCTCCCCGTGCAAGCGGGAGCAGTCCCAGCAAGCCCAGTCAGCCGGGCAGGCTGAGGCCGTTCTCCCCCAGCGGGCGCGGGTGTCCGCATAAACCCGGCCAGCCCCCGGCAGCGCGGGTCTTCCCAGCGCGTGCGGGTGTCCCAACACGACGAACACGACAGCCGAACCTCGGGTCTTCACCGCGTTGCGAGGGTTCCAGCTCGATCACGATGACGATGCCGCCCGATGCGTCTGCCCCGCGTGCGGCGATAACCATCGGCTGGACCACGCGGCGGAGCACGTCATCGACGTGCCCGTGCTCGAACTTAGGTTGACATCTTCGATCTCTCTTCGACCGACGACCGAACACCAAATTTTCCTCGTCGCCCAGGCTCTGGACAACACGTCCGCACCGCGAGACAACGCGGGTGGCCATGAACGCGCAATGCGCATTCATGCGAATTTTCGTGGAGCAGATCTGGAGCAGGGCCATGGTTCCAATGACGCCGAACCGCGTTGAACCGCTCTCAGGTGCGGTCAACTGCGGCGTCCGTCCTGCGGGTTCTCGATAACCGCAGGTCAAGGGCGCGCCCAGCCCATTCTGGCAGTGAGGGGGTCAGCAGTGCTGCTCTCGCAGCTCAGAGGCGTCCGGGAAGCATGGCCTCGAAGGCGCAGGCAGCGCCGAGGCCGCTAGGCACACTGAATAAATCGGCGATCACACTTCATCGAATCATTCAATTATATGGCCCGACACAGCCGACCCGCGTCAGCTCTTCAGGGGCCGCTCGACCACGAGGCAGGAATAAGAACTCACTTTTCGTTTATTCAACCCTTAAATTCCGACGCGTTCGATCAAAGGCTGCGACATCCCTGGAGACCACCGCGTCCGCTACCCGTACGCACGCTTGGCGCCGAGCCAGGACACAGCGGGTCCCGATACGACGCTGCACCTGCGGCTCCGCTCTGGGCACCCAGCGACTCAACCCCGAACGCCATCATTTGCATATTCAGCGGCCAGTCCAGAATTGACTCATCTCGGCCGGCGTGGGCCGAAATACGGTTTCGGGCTCGAAGACTCCTGCTCGGACGTCTTCGCCAAAGCACAAACCGGATCACAGACGTGGTCAAGAAGACCTGACCCGTAACTCCAACCGAAGCGTATGCGGCACTTGCGCTGACGCTCGTCCACGGTCTGACAGTCCACCTGAAGTTGCGGTCTGCGCTTGAGCCGTTTACCCGCAGGCAATTCACGATCGTTTGGCAATGCGATAATGACCGACTCGGCTTGACGCACAAAAGCCGTTCGTACGCGATCAACTTCGCCTCGCCCGATCGTACGGTGCACAACCTTCTCTCCTGCCCATTGCAGGCCCAGCGCGATCAACCTCGTCGGGCTGATCGGCCACCAGATGTACTCGCAATCAATCGTCGACGGCGGTGTTTGAGGATCGCCAGAAGACAAGAGCACCGGCTGGTCCGAGGTGATGAACCGACCTCGGGGATCGTCCCAGACCTCAAGCTGCCGGACCGACAACTGGTCTGCCGCTTCATGCATGCTCCGGAACAGCATGTCGACGTGGTAGTCGTTGGTCAGCACCTCCTCCGGCCGCTTGAGGCGCCGATGAGCCCACTCGGACATTTCCTGGATATGGCGGCGCGTCTGAGGCGTGCGGTTCCTCTGCACAGCCATCATGACGGCAAGCGACATGAAGTCGTCGAACTCGAAGTCGTCGCCAGGCACCCAACCCCGCAGGACGCGCAGAAGCTTCGCGCACTCGTCGTCGAGCACGGAAAGCATGTCCTCGACCTGGTTGTGCCGCTGGCCGGCATCGTCGACAACTCGATAGAAGTTCTCCTTGACGCAAACGTCACTAAGCCCCAAGGGCCGATCCGACCCGTCCAGCGTGCTCAGCACACGCACTCGCCGCTTGTCGAAGCTCCACGCCCGTAAGTAGGATTTCGGCACATAGTGGTGCCGCTTCGACTTGCCAGTCCTCGACTGCGCGACCAAGGCGATACGGTCCATGTAGGCCTGCACCCTTGGCACCAGACTCTGCCCGCCGCCGCTGACCGGGACTTGGCCCCAGGGGTTCGGGGCGCTCCCGAGATACTCCCACGTCATGACAGGCGCAGGCTCGCGAGTACGAATGATTCGATGATCGTGTCCACGCCGCAGGAGTCGCTGCTCGAGCGCGGTTCGCTACACAGAGAATGAGACCTAAGCGCATCGTCCCCGGCCGGCGAACCGTCAGTGGCATAGCCGAACTTCCAGCGATGCCCCCGCCGGGGCCAGTGGACGACCGGCAAAATCGGCACTAAATCGCCCCTACTTACGGGTAGTAAAAAAGCCCAGGTCATTGACCTGGGCTTTGGGCTCCCCCGCTTGGACTCGAACCAAGAACCCTCCGGTTAACAGCCGAATGCTCTGCCAGTTGAGCTACAGGGGATCGTGCTCCGCCGGTCCGGATCTCTCCGGGCTGACGGAAAGAACTTTAGCCCATGCCCTTACGCCCCCGCACAGGGGGGGGGGTGGGTTTTCGGCGGCCCCGCACGGAAGCCGGTTGTGCTGGACAATGGACAGTCGGAAGTCCTGCCAACGAGAGGTGTAACCACCGATGAAGAAGTTCCTGCTGGGCGTGGGCCTGGGGTACGTGCTGGGCACCAAGGCCGGCCGGGGACGGTACGAGCAGATCGTGCGCACCTACCGCAGGCTGGCCGACCATCCGATGGTCCAGGGCGCCGCCGGGGTGGCGCGGGCGAAGCTGGGCGAGCGGTTCGGGCGCGGGAACCGCTGAGAAAGCCCAGCTCAGGTCGGTTTCTGCCAGGTGAGCGAGTACCGTCGCAGCACGTGCCTGCGGTAGCGCACCGACCGCCGCGCGGCCGGTAGCTCATCCTCGGCATGCCCTCCGGGACGCGCGAGCGGCGCAGCGTCTTCACGATCGGCGCGGCCGCGACCGTCGTTGCGGGCCAGGCCGACGACCACCAACGGGCGCAGCAGGCCCCGCATCAGAGCTGGCTCGAAATCCAGGTGGTGGCCACGGAGCAGATCGTAAGTACCGAGGTCAGCCGCGAGAAAGTCGCTCTCGGCCAAGGCGGCAACGGGCCTGAGCGACCATCTCCGCGGATTTGTCGATGCCGGTGACCTCGGGCACCATCTCAGCCAGTTTCCGCGCCAGCAGGCCGTCTCCGCGGCCGACGTCCAGCGCGGTCGCGCACCCGGCGGGCACCGCGCGGAGGATGCCGGGCGACGGCGGTATTCCAGCGGGACATCAACCGGGGATCTGGGCGACGAAGAAGATCCTCCGGAACTCGAACCAGGTGGTGCCGTCCGGACGCGGCGGGTAGGCCTCGTCCAGCAGCGGGGCCAGGTCGTCCTGGAACTCGGCCCAATCAGCGTCGCCGAGAGCCGCGCGGATGGGGCGCAGTGCGGTTCCGGTGATCCACTCCAGCACGGCTCGCGGGCCGGAAAGCCGTTGCACGTACGTGGTTTCCCAGGCGTCGACCAGGCATCCGGCGTCGGCGAGGAGGTTCGCGTAGTCGCGGGGTTCGCCGACTGCGTCTTCGGCGCGCAGAGAGACCGAGGACAACCGTGAAGCCCACGCCGGCGAAGCTGCCAGCTGACGGCTGATGGCGTGCGACGGGGCGGAGAAGTTGCCGGGGACCTGCACCGCCAGCACAGCCCCGGCGGGGAGTTCCGCGGCCCAGCGGCGCAGCAGGTCCTCGTGCCCGGGCACCCACTGCAGGACCGCGTTCGAGACGACCACGTCGGTGTCCGGTTTCGGCGTCCAGGTCCGGACGTCGCCGACCTCGGCGGCCACCCCGCGTTCCCGGGCCGCGGCGACCATCTCCGGTGAGCTGTCCATCGCCTCCAGGACTGCGTCGGGCCAGCGGAGCGCCAGGTCGAGGGTCAGCGTGCCGGGGCCGCAGCCCAGGTCGGCCACCCGACGGGGCGCCTCGGCCGAGATTCGCCCGATCAGGTCATAAAACGGCCGGCCGCGCAGGTCGGAGTAGTCGAGGTACTTCGCCGGATCCCACACGAGCAGCCTCCCGCCAGTAAACAGTACAGTCGTACTGAGTACGAGCGTACTGCTACTCCGCGAGCTTGGCCAGCTTCTCCGCGACCTCGGCCGCGACCGCCTCGACCAGCGCCGGGTCGGTGCCCGGATCGGGGCGCACCTGCAGTTCCACGCCGTCGCGGCCGGGGACCTTCCGCTGGACGAACCACGCGCCGCCCTCGGGGAACTCGTGCCGGTGCCTTCCGCGCACCGAACCGTCGACGCGCAGGCGCACCTGCTGCGGCACCTTCCCCGGCTGCGGCAGCCGGAACCGCACCGGCTCGCGGTCGGCCAGCACCGCGACCGCGCCCGCCCGCCCGGTCTCCTCCGATTCGGTCAGCGTGAACACGCCCTCGCCCCAGGTCGCCTTGCCCACCAGGTGCCAGCCGACGCGCCGCGCGCCGTCGCCGGACGGGATCCACAGGCCCAGCGACGTCACGAGGAGGTGCCCGCCGGATTCGACCGCCGCCGCGGCGACCGGGTCCTCGCCCTCGGCCAGTTCGCCGGGGAACCCCGCGGGCACTCCGCCGCCGAAGAACCGGTTCAGCAGTCCCACGTCACTCCCACCCGCTCGCCGCCTGCTCGCGCAGCGACTTCCGGTACTGCTCCAGCGCCACCAGGTCGCCGAACAGCGCCCGGTAGTCGTCCGGGGCCTCGACCGGCGACAGCCGCTGCAGCTTCGACTTGATCTCGCCGATCTGCCTGCCGACGAGGTTCTCCTGCACGCCCGCGAGCACGCCGGAGATGTAGCGCGAGTCCACTTCCCCCAAGGCGCGCAACGGTTCCACCGCCAGTTCGCTGAGCACCCGGCGGACCGTCCCTTCCGGACAGTGCGCCGCCGCGGCGTCCAGCAGCGCGGGCCCGGTGAGCCCGGACGCCGCCCCGCCCGCCTTCAGCACGGCCAGGTGCACCGCGACGTACACCGGATGCGTGAACGCTTCTTCCGGCAGCGAGTCGTACTCCGGACCGGCGATCGCGGGCTGCTGGAGCGCGGCCTTGAGCGCTTCGCGCTGGCCGACGAACCTCGGGTCGTTCGGCGCGGGACGCGGCAGGTCCTGCTTTTCCGGTTCGGGCGCGGGAGCTTCCTGGCGGGCCGCGAACCGCCGGGGCTGGGGTTCGGCCGGGCCGCGCCGGGCCGCCGCGCCGGCCGCGCCGCGCACCCGGTTGACCACCTGCGCGACGTCCTGCCAGCCGACCCACCAGGCGAGCTTCGACGCGTAGCCGTCCCGGCTGGCGCGGTCCTTGATCGCGGCGACCATCGGCACCGTCTTCTGCAGCGCGGCGACCTGGCCGTCGACCGAATCCAGATCGAACTGCTTGAGCATGCTCTTGATCACGAACTCGAACAGCGGCGTGCGCCGGGCCACCAGGTCGCGCACCGCGGTGTCGCCCTTCGCGATGCGCAGCTCGCACGGGTCCATCCCGTCCGGCGCGACCGCGATGTAGGTCTGCCCGGCGAACGTCTGGTCGCCCTCGAACGCCTTGAGCGCCGCCTTCTGCCCCGCTTCGTCGCCGTCGAAGGTGAAGATCACCTCGCCGCGGAAGGCGTCGTCGTCCATCATCAGCCGCCGCAGGACCTTCATGTGGTCCTCGCCGAACGCGGTGCCCGAGGACGCGACCGCCGTCGGCACGCCCGCCGCGTGCATCGCCATCACGTCGGTGTAGCCCTCGACCACCACGACCTGATGCCGTTTCGCGATCTCCCGCTTGGCCTGGTCGAGGCCGAACATGACCTGCGACTTCTTGTAGATCTGCGTTTCGGAGGTGTTGAGGTACTTCGCCGAGATCCGGTCGTCGTCGAACAGCCGCCGCGCGCCGAAGCCGACCACGTCGTTGCCGACATCGCGGATCGGCCAGACCAGCCGCCGGTGGAACCGGTCCATCGGGCCGCGCTGGCCCTCCTTCGACAATCCGGACGCGAGCAGCTCCTTCACCTCGAACCCGCGGTTGAGCAGGTGCTTGGTGAGCTTGTCCCAGCCGCCGGGCGCGAAGCCGCAGCCGAACTGCTTGGCCGCCGCGGCGTCGAAACCGCGCTCGGTCAGGAAGTCCCGCGCCGCCCGCGCCTCGTCGGTGCCCAGCTGCTCGATGTAGAACTCGGCCGCCGCACGGTGCGCCTCGATCAGCCGGGACCGGGTGCCCCGGTCGCGCTGCACCGACGCGCCGCCGCCCTCGTAGGTCAGCCGGATCCCGACCCGGTCGGCGAGCCGCTCGACCGCCTCCACGAACGACACGAGGTCGATCTTCTGGATGAACTTGATGACGTCGCCGCCCTCGCCACAGCCGAAGCAGTGGAAGGTCCCGTGAGTGGGGCGCACGTTGAACGACGGGGTCTTCTCGTTGTGGAACGGGCACAGGCCCTTCAGGCTGCCCCCGCCGGCACGGCGCAGCGCGACGTACTCCCCCACGACCTCGTCGATCCGGTTGCGCTCACGCACCTCCGCGATATCGCTCTCCCGAATCAGTCCTGCCACGACACCACAATAGTTCTCCCCCCTCCCCGGCCGTGCGGCACACTCGGGACATGAGCACCCCGACCGCGCTGGACGGCTACGCCGCCGAGTTCGCCGCCCTCCGGCCGCACCTGATCGCGGCGGCCTACCGGCTCACCGGCACCCGCGCCGACGCCGAGGACGCGGCGCAAGAGGCCTGGCTGCGGCTGTCCGGGCTCGACGACGCCGGCCGCGCCGGGATCCGCGACCTGCGCGGCTGGCTGACCGCCGTGGTCGGCCGGATCTGCCTCGACCGGCTGCGGTCGGCGGCCGTGCAGCGCGAGAAGTACGTGGGCGAATGGCTGCCCGAGCCGATCGTCACTCCGCTCGGCGCGCCGGCGAGCGAGGACCCGCTCGAAGCCGCGGTGCGCGACGACGGCCTGCGCATGGCCGCGATGGTGGTGCTCGACCGGCTCACGCCAGAGCAGCGGGTGGCGTTCGTGCTGCACGACGCGTTCTCGGTGCCGTTCGCGGAAATCGCCGGCGTTCTCGGCTGCAGCGCGGCGGCCGCGCGCCAGCACGCCTCCCGCGGCCGCCGCGCGGTCGAGGACTCCGACCCGCCCGCCCGGCTCGAACTCGCGCAGCAGCAGCCGGTGCTGGAGAAGTTCGTGGTCGCGCTGCTGGCGGGCGACATCCGAGCGGTCACCGAACTGCTGCACCCGGACGTGGTCATGATCGGCGATTCCAACGGCCGCTCGCGCACCAGCCGCCGGATGATCGTCGGACCGGACAAGGTCGCCCGGTTCGTGCTCGGGGTCCTGGCGAAGTACGCGCCGGGCACGATGGAGAACGGACGGCCGGTGCTGGTCAACGGCGACCTCGGCCTGTGGCTGCCGCAGCTGCCCGCGGTCGACGGCTACCTGGCCCTCGACGAGCGCGTGCAGACCTTCAGCGTGCGCGACGGCCGCATCGTCGGCGTCTACGACCAGGTCAACCCCGAGAAGCTCGCCCGGATCACGCGCCCCGGCCAGTAGTCCGTGAAGGACTCCTTGGGGGAATCAGATTCCCTCAAGGAGTCCTTCACGGACCTTTCCGTAGGTCAGGGCATCGGCACCCGGCAAGCGTCGCCCGAGGTGAAGCCCTGGTCGACGATGCCGAGCGCGCTGTTCATCCGCGCCCGCGAGTTCTCCAGGCCGATCTGATACGTCAGCTCGACCACGCCTTTCTCGCCGAATTCCGCCACCAGCTCGGCGATCTGCTCGTCGGTGACCGTGACCGACGGGCCGGACATCGCGTCCGCGAGCGCGAGCGCCAGCCGCTCCTGGCGGGTGAACAACGGCGACGTCGCGTACTCGTCGATGTGCTTGAGCCGGTCGATGTCGAGTCCGTCGTGCCGCTGCAGCATGGTGCCGAAGTCGACGCACCACGAGCAGCCGATCCGCGTCGCGACGCGGTACACCGCGAGTTCGCGCACGTTGGCGGGCAGGTGCTTGGACGCCTTCTCAGCCATCAGCTCGTGCGCGATGCTGGTCCGCAGCAGCCCGCGGTGGTGCGCCACGACCGCCATCGGCTCCGGCACGGCGCCGTACCGCTTCCCGGCGATCCGGTAGAAGAGCTTCAGCACCGGACCGCCGTCAGCGGCTCGTTTGACCGGGATGCGAGGCATGTCGGGTCCTCCTTCTGAGTGGTTCGGAGGAGGAACGGGACAGCCGCGCGAGATGTGACAGCGTCAGCGGCGCCCGGTGATCGGGCGCACATCCCAGATCCACACGCCGTCCACGAACTGCCCGGGTTTGCGCAGCAAGAGATCGACAGTGGCGCGGTAGGCGTCGCTGTGCTCGCGCGGGATCAGCACGAGCACGCTGGCGTTCCAGTAGCGCAGGTCCTCGATCGCCTGGTCCCGGTCGGCGTCGGTGATCTCCTGCGCCTGCTTGGAGTCGCGGACCCGGTCGAACAGCATCGAGGTCGGCCGCTGGTAGGCGCCGTAGCGGCCGCGTTTGTCGTCCGGGCCCTGCGGGCCGACGAAATAGCCCTCGGGCATCGCGTACCGCAGACCGGCGTCCATCTGCCAGTGCAGCGGCTCCGACTCCCCCGAACTCGGCAGCGGCACCGGCACGACGGTGCCGCCGGGCGCGACGTAGGTCTGCCAGCTGCCGTCGGCGAAGAACGCGGGCGTCGGCGGGCGTTTCTGCACCAGCAGCTGGGTCGGCGCGATCGGCAGCAGCACGGCCGCGACCGCACCGAGCCAGATCAGCCGCACCGGGAGTTTCAGCTCGCCCCTCCCGGCGGCGGCGAACACCCGGTCGGTCGCGATCGCCAGCAGCGCGCCGATCGCGGGCACGCACGCCATCGCCAGCCGCGATTCCAGCAGCGATTCGAACAACGGCAGGTCCGCCAGCAGCTTCCACGGACCGGGCACGCCGGTGTTCTCGTGCAGCACGGTGATCTCGGAGCCGAGCGAAAGCCAGGCCATCAGGAACATCGAGATCGCCAGCGACCGGGCCACGACCTCGCGCCACAGCCACGCCGCGACCACGACCATCAGCACGATCAGCGGCCAGCCGAAGAACGCGTTCTCCTCGGTGCGGTTCAGCGACACCGCGGCCGCCGCCTCCGGCTGCCCGGACACCGACTGGGTCGCGAACCGGGTCATCGCGGCGGTGTCGTTGCCGACCTGGCCGTGCTCCAGCCCGGTGTAGCTGTCCGGGCCGAAGAACTGCCACCACAACGGGAACGCGACGACGACCAAGGTCAGCGCCACCGCGATGCCGCCACCGAGCAACACCGGCCGCACCATCGCTTTGACTTCTCGCGGCCGTGAAGCGCAGTACGCGACCGCGAAGATCAGGAAGCCGAGCGCAAAGATCAGCAGCGGCTCTTCGCCGAGGAAAATCTGGTACGCGGTGAGTACGCCGAGCCAGATCCCATTGCGGACCGGACGACGGCCCTGCGCCAGCTGGATCACCTTGAGCGCGATGAACGGCAGCAGGAACCACGCGACGAAGTTCGGATGCGCGTTGGCGTGCGAAATCATCGGAGGCGCGAAACCGGCAAACGCGCCGCCGATCGCCGCGGACACCCGGTGCCGCACGAGATGCCGCGAGAACACCCAGTACCAGGCCGCCGCGCTGCCGGCAAGGCTGCCGGTGAGCGCGATCGCCCAGGTCGCGGTGGGGCCGAAGGCGAGCGTGATCGGGGTGAGCGGGATTCCGGCGCCGAGCATGGCCGTGTTGGCCATCATGTTCACGCCGAGCGGGTAATTCTGCAGGCCGCTGGTGAGCGGGTTTTCCAGATGCTGCACCGATTTCGCGGTGACCGCGAAGAACCATTCCCACAGGTTCTGGTCCGACGCGCTGTTCCACAGATAGCCCTGGCCGAGGTCGGCCCACAGGCCGCCGAACAGGAGCACCGAGAACGCCAGGTACGCGCCGATGATCCCGGCGTCGGCCCAAGACCGGCGCATCCGCGGTTCGCCGGTGGCGACGGCTGTCGCCGCGGGTTCGCGGGGCGGTGCTTCGGGTTTCGCGTCGGGGTTCGCTTCGGGCTGGAACACGCTCACGCGGGGCGCACCACCCGGGCGAAGAAGTACACCGCGCCGGTTTCGGCGTGGCGCACCAGCAGCAGGAACGGCCGGTCCACCCGGACCTCGAGCGGTTCGCCGGAGATGAGCGACATGGTCCGCATCTGGATCGCGGTGGCGGCCGCGCCTTCGAGGCCTTGTTCGTCCAGCCGCAGCACGGCCTGGTGCAGGATGCTGTCCACCCACAGTGGACGGTCCGGCGTGAGACCGGTGAGGTCCGCGTCGTCGGTGAACAGCTCGCGGACGCCGAGGCCCTGCAACGCCCGTTCGAGGTCCGCGCGCACGTCAAGGGAGATCTTGGGCAGCGACAGCTGGATTTTGCGCTGCTTCGGGCTTTCCACGAGCGCGCGCAACGACTGCCCGTCGAGCGCGGCTTCGGCGCTCTCGAGGTCGCCGTCCGGCAGCAGGATCACCGTCTCGACGCCGCCCTCGGCCGCCAGCCGGACGACCTGCCAGCCGTCTTCGTGCGCGTAGCCGACGGATTCGTCCAGGTGCATCGTCGGCACCTGGCGTACGCCGTCGGGCGTGTGGAAATCCGCGTCCGCCGTGGCCTGCTCGGGGAACGGGCGCCGCCAGGCGGTTTTCAGGTAGAGCGCGTTGACCAGGCTGGCGCGCGTGTTCTCGTGGATCGCGCCGCCGGGAAGCAGCTCCGGGATCAGGCCGTGAGTGGTCTGGTCCACGTCGGCGTTGATCCGCTCGCGCGCGCCCTCGGGGTCGGTCGCGAACGGCGCGGTCTCGGCTTTGCCGCCGGGCCAGCGCACGAGTTCGGATTGGAAGCTGTCCTCGACGGTGATCCGGTCCGAAGCCCAGAGCGTGTTCGCGACGGCCAGCTTGACGTCGTCGCCCAGCTCGGCGGCGGCGCGCAGCAGCTCGCCCTGGTCGTCGCCCAGCACCGCGCCGAGTTCGTCCGCGGTGCGGCCGCGCGCGGCCAGATGGGCGAGACCGAGCGCGCTCGCCGCCGAGTACGGCGAGAGGCATGCGTCGGTTCCTGGGGTCGCGGTCGCACCGTGCAACGCCAGGGTGAAAGTGAGGTGGCTGTCCAGGGCCATGCGGCGACCGTACCGGAACGGGTGGTTCCTCGGTTCACGGTTCGGCAGGCGGCGCCGTTCCGTGCTGTCCGGTGTGCCATCGATGCCATTCGTAAGCCTGCGCGTCGGTGAGCGACGCCACCTGGTCCACCACTACCCGCAACCGCGCCGCGTCGTCCGACGCCGCCTCCCACGCCGGCGCCAGCAACGGGTCCAGCGCCTCCGGCGCGCGCCGGCACAACGCCGCGACCAGTTCGGTGATCACCTCCCGCTGCCCGTCCTGCATCGCCAACCGGCGGCGATCGCTCATCACGTACCGCAACGCCAGCGCCTTGAGCAGCGCCACCTCCGCCCCGACCTGCTCCGGCACCGCCAGCCGCGCGGCGTACCGGGTGAGCGGGCCTTCGCCGTAGCCCGCGCGGGTGCCGGTGACCGCCGCCGAGGCGAACCGGCCGACGAGTTCGCTGGTGAGCCGTTTCAGCGCGACCTGGGCGCGCAGCGAACCGTCCGGCTCCGCGCGCACCAGCTCGGCGACCACCGGCAGGTCGAGCAGCTCCTTCGCCGCACCCTCCAAAGTGGACGCCGACAGCGTGGAGAAATGCCGCGCCGCGGCCTCGGCGACCGCCGCGCGCTCCTCCGGATCGGCCAGCAGCCGCAACCGGATCCGCCCGGCCAGCACCCCGTCCTCGACGTCGTGCACCGAGTACGCCACGTCGTCCGCCCAGTCCATGATCTGCGCTTCCAGGCACCGGCGCAGGCCCGGCGCGCCCTCGCGGATCCAGCCGAACACCGCCGTGTCGTCCGGGTACACGCCGTACTTCGGCTCCCCGGAGCGGCGCGGCCACGGGTACTTCGTGGCGGCGTCGAGACACGCCCGGGTGAGGTTCAGCCCGGCCGTCGCGCCGTCGGACGCGACCGCCTTGGGCTCCAGCCGGGTGAGGATGCGCAGCGTCTGCGCGTTGCCCTCGAAGCCGCCGCACGGCTGGGCCGCCTGGTCGAGCGCGCGTTCGCCGTTGTGGCCGAACGGCGGGTGCCCGATGTCGTGCGCCAGCCCGGCGGTGTCGACCAGGTCCGGGTCCGCGCCCAGCTCCTCGGCGATGCCGCGGCCGATCTGCGCGACCTCCAGCGAATGCGTGAGCCGGGTCCGCGGCGCGCCGCTGACCTCCGCGCCCTCGCCCGGCCCGACCACCTGCGTCTTGCCCGCCAGCCGGCGCAGCGCGGCGGAATGCAGCACCCGCGCGCGGTCGCGGGCGAACGCGCTGCGCCCGTCCGGCCGCGCACCGGCCAGCGCCGCGCCCTTGGGTTCCTCGGCCAGCACGCGGGCGCGGTCGTGCTCGCGGTAGCCGTCACTCACCCCGCCAGCTTAGGCGCGGGGACCGACAATTCAGCCCATCGTCGTGCCGAACAGGTCGTCCGCGGGCGACTTGGTGAGCTCGTAGAACAGCAGCGCACCGGTTTCGCGGAAGATGTAGCGGACCTGCGTCGAGCGTTCCTGGACGATCGGCCCGCTGTGCGTCGGCGCGGTCCACGCCTCCAGCCCGAGGTCCTCGGACATCGTCCGCGACCGGTAGGAATGCCACGGGTCGCTGACCAGCACCACCGAACGCCAGCCGCGCGCCTTCACCTGATCGGCGACCGCGCGCAGGCTGCGCAGGGTGTCGTTGCCCTCGCCGACCGGCAGCGTCGCGGCCTCCGGGACGCCGTGCTTGGTCAGCCATCGCGCCCCGGCTTTGGCCTCGGTGAAGTTGTCGTGCGCTTTCTTGCCGCCCGCGGTGATGACGGTCTTCGCGACGCCCGCGGTGTAAAGCTGGCGAGCCTTCTCGAGGCGCGCGGTGAAGATCTCCGAGGGCTTGCCGTTGTACTGCGCGGCGCCCAGCACGACGATCGCGTCCGCCGGGGTCCGGTCGTTCTCGCGCGCGACCTGCCACACGCGGAACGCGGTGCCCCCGACGACCGCGACGAGGGCCAGCACCGCACCGAAAACGAGGCGGCGCACCCAGTTTCCCGCTGTGGGACCTGTCCACGCATCCATGGCGGCCATCTTCCCAGAGCCGTTGTCCGGGGCTGGGAAGGCACCCCGGAGCGGGGTTTGAGGCGATCTGCGGCCCGAAGTGGCGTTGGGTGCATGCCGCGCGCGCAACGCCTACTGAGAAAATCCCACCGTGGCGTCCGGTCCGTTGAGCGCACCCAATGCCGCATTCTCCAGCACGGCCCCGGGCCTAGAGCCAGCCGCGTTCTTCCGACAGCCGCACCGCCTCCGCGCGGGTGCGCGCGCCGGTCTTGCCGATCGCCGAGGACAGGTGGTTGCGCACCGTTCCGTCGGACAGGAAAAGGGATTTCGCGATGTCCGCGACGGTGCTGCCGTCCTTCGCCGCGCTCAGCACGTCGCGTTCCCGGGCGGTCAGCGGGCTCGTTCCGGTGGCGAGCGATTCCGCGGCCAGCGCCGGATCGACCACGCGCAGTCCACTGTGGACCCGGCGCACGGCCTCGACGAGCTGTTCCGGCGGCGCGTCCTTCACCACGAACCCCGCCGCACCCGCGGCCATCGCCCGCGCGAGGTAGCCGGGGCGGCCGAAGGTGGTGCAGATGATCACCCGGCATCCCGGCAGCGCGGTCTTCAGCTCGGCCGCCGCGGTGAGCCCGTCCATGCCGGGCATCTGCACGTCGAGCAGCGCGACATCCGGCTTCGTTTCCTTCGCCGCGGCCACCACCTCGTCGCCGGCGCCGACCTGGGCCACCACCTCGATGTCGGCTTCCAGGCCGAGCACGGTGGCCAGCGCCCCGCGCACCATCGCCTGGTCGTCGGCCAGCAGCACCCGGATCACGCCAGTCCTCCAGCGGGTTCGGCCCGCACCGCGACGGCGGATCCGTCCGGGCTCGGCTCCGGGACCTCGGCCCGGACCACCCATCCTCCCCCGGGCCGCACGCGCGTCGTCAACGTGCCCCCGACCGCGGCCAGCCGTTCGGACAATCCCCGCAAACCGTTGCCCGCGACGACGTCCTCCGCGGCACGGCCGTCGTCCGCGATCTCCAGCCAGTCGCGGCCCATCCGCACCTGCACCTGCTTCGCGCCGGAATGCCGCAGCACGTTGGTGATCGCCTCGCGCAGCACGTAACCGAACGTGCTGTGCAGCTCCGCGCGCACGGTGTCCACCGCGTGCGGCAGCTCGGCGTCGATCTCGGCCGCGCGCAGGGCCGCCCGCGCCCCCGCGATCTCCGCGGGCAGCGACACCTCCCGGTACTCCGTGACGGTCGCCCGCACGTCCGACAGCGCCGAGCGGCTCAGGCCCTCGACCTCGTGGATCTCCCGCACCGCCCGGTCGATGTCGCCGGAGCTTTCCAGCACCCGGCGCGCCAGACCGGACTTGACCGTGATCGTGGTGAGGCTGTGCCCGAGCAGATCGTGCAGATCGCGGGCGACCCGTTCCCGTTCGCTCGCGACCGCGAGCGTCGCGATCTCCTGGTTCGCCAGCTCCAGCCTGCGGATCGTGCGGATCAGGTTGGACATGAAGAACATCGCCAGCGTGACCGAGGCGACCGTGATCACGTCGCTGATCCGGTCCGCCAGCTCGCCCCGCAGGTGCAGCACCAGCACCAGCAGGGCCAAAGCCGACCCGTCGAAGATGACCGCCCAGGCCGCCGGGAACAGGAAGGCCAGCGTCGCGGTGGCGTAGAGCAGGATGTACGGACTCGAGTCGGTGAACAGCGCGCACAACAGGCCCAGCACGAGCATCGCCCCGCCGAACTGGAGCTTCACCCGCCGCGACTTGCCGAAGACCGCGGGGAACACCGCGTAGCAGACGGCGTAGGCGTAAACCACCGCCCCGAGCGGAATCCGGGCCCACAGCGGTGCGGAGCCCTCGATAAGCCCGCGGGTCGCCGGGATCAGGAAGGGCAGCAGGAACGCCGCCGAGAAGAACACCCAGCCGGGTTTGCTCGGCCCGCGCCGCGTTTCCGGGAACGGGTCGTCCCACCACGCCGCCCGGTCGGTGAGCGAGTACCGGCGCGGGGCCGGCTTGCCGGTCGTCGCCTCACGGCCGAGTGGCCACACGTCCTTGTCCCCTCCCCGCCCGGTCAAACCCGGGCGCTGTCCTTACGGTAACGCCTGACCACGACAATCCCGAGCGCCAGCGTCCACGCGCCGAGCACGCCCGCCGCGACCGGGAAGCTCACCAGCAGCTGGTTCGCCACCACCGGGCGGACCAGCCCGAGGACCCAGTAGGTCGGCATGAGCTGCGCGACGTCGTGCATCCAGGACGGCATGCCCTCCAGCGGGATCCAGAGCCCGCCGAGGAACCCCACGCCGAGGGTGACGATCATGCTGATCGGCTGCATCGACTCCGGCGTGCCGAACTGGCCCAGCAGCAGTCCGAGCAGCACCAGCGGAATCGTGCCGAGGAAAATCCCGAGGAAGATCCGGAGCCAGCCCGCCGGGTCGAGGTGGACGCCCTGGGAAAAGGCCGCGATGACCGGCACCAGGATCAGCGCGGGCAGCCCGGCGAGCATCCCGGACAGTGCCTTGCCGCCGAGGTAGCCCGCGCCGGACAGCGGGGTCAGCCGCAGCTGCCGCTGCCAGCCGGACGCCCGCTCGATGGCGAGCCGGGCGCCGTTCGTGGTGGCCGCGGCGAAGGTGCCGAACGTCATCATGTTGACCATGAGCACGCCCGCGACGGCGACGTGGTCCGGCGCGGACTGATTGGTGAACACCGTGGCCTGCAACAAAAACATCAAGACGGGGAAGGCCACGACGAAGATCAGGAACCGCGGCGAACGGAACAGCCTGCGGGTTTCGACGACCAGGTAGGCGGGGTTCATCGGACTGCTTCTTCCGTTTCGTCGGAGGTCAGGGAAAGGAACGCGCCTTCGAGGCCGACGGCGCCGATCTCGATGTCGTGCACAGCCGGGACAGCGGCGAGCAGCGCGCGCAGGGTGGTGTCGGAGTCCGAACTGGACAGTGCGACGCGCTCGCCGCGCAGTTCGAAGGAAGTGACCGCGGGCAGCGTCGAGACCAGCTGGTCGTCGACCCCGGCGGGCAGCACCGCGCGGATGGTGCGGCCGCCGGCCAGGGCGCGGACCTGCGCGACGGACCCGTCGGCGACGATCTCCCCGGCCCGCATCAGCACGACCCGGTCGGCGAATTCCTCGGCCTCTTCGAGATAGTGGGTCGCGAACAGCACAGTGCGGCCGGTCTCGGTGAACGAGTACATCGACTTCCAGAACTCGCGCCTGCTGCCGACGTCCATCGCCGCGGTCGGCTCGTCGAGCACCAGCAGATCGGGGTCCGACACGAGCGCGACCGCGAACCGCACGCGCTGCTTCTGCCCGCCGGAAAGCTTGTTGGCCCGCCGGTCGGCGATGTCCTCCACCCCGGCGGCGCGCAGCGCGTCCCGCACCGGCATCGGACGGCGGTGCAGGTTCGCGACGAGACCGACGGTTTCGCGCACGGTCAGGTCGTCCAGCAGCGTGCCGCCCTGCAGCATCGCCCCGATCATCCCGGCGCGCACCGCGTCGGAGGGCGTCCGGCCGAACACCGAAACGGCGCCCTCGTCGGGTTCGGTGAGCCCCAGGATCATGTCGACCGTGGTCGATTTGCCCGCCCCGTTGGGCCCGAGCAGCGCCACCACTTCCCCCGGAGCGATGGTCAGGTCGACGTGGCCGACCGCGCGCACGTCCCCGTAGCGCTTGGCGATCCCGCCCAGCCGGATCGCCGCCCCCGCCGCGATTTCCTGTGTGTTGTCCATGCGTTGAAGCGTGCCGCGCCGCAGGGACCGAGACGCAGGCCGAGCGTCACGACCCGGCCATGACAGGTGTCAGGGGTATCCGGGACGGAAACGCCGGACGGCCCTCCCCCGCAGTGCGGGAAAGGGCCGTCCGGAAAGGGTTTCCGCGTCGGTCAGCAGCCGAGCAGGCGCCCGGCCAGGTACGACTCGACCTGGTCGATCGAGATGCGCTCCTGGCTCATGCTGTCGCGCTCGCGAACCGTCACGGCGTTGTCCTCGAGCGTGTCGAAGTCGACCGTGACGCAGTACGGCGTGCCGATCTCGTCCTGGCGGCGGTACCGGCGGCCGATCGCCTGGGCGTCGTCGAAGTCGACGTTCCAGTGCTTGCGCAGCCGCGCGGCCAGGTCGCGCGCCTTCGGCGACAGGTCGGCGTTGCGCGACAGCGGAAGCACCGCGGCCTTGAACGGCGCGAGCCGCGGGTCGAGGTGCAGCACGGTGCGCTTGTCGGTGCCGCCCTTGGCGTTCGGCACCTCCTCCTCGTCGTACGCGTCGACCAGGAACGCCATCATCGACCGGCCGACGCCGGCGGCCGGTTCGATCACGAACGGCCGGTAGCGCTGGCCCGAGGCCTGGTCGAAGAACGACAGGTCCACGCCCGAGTGGTTCGAGTGCGTGGTCAGGTCGAAATCGGTGCGGTTGGCGATGCCTTCCAGCTCGCCCCACTCCTGCCCGGCGTTGAACGCGAACCGGTACTCGATGTCGACGGTGCGCTTCGCGTAGTGCGAGAGCTTTTCCTTCGGGTGCTCGAAGTGGCGCAGGTTCTCCGGTTTGATGCCAAGGTCCTTGTACCACTCGGTGCGCGCGTCGATCCAGTACTGGTGCCAGGTCTCGTCCTCGCCCGGCTCGACGAAGAACTCCATCTCCATCTGCTCGAACTCGCGCGTGCGGAAGATGAAGTTGCCCGGCGTGATCTCGTTGCGGAAGGACTTGCCGATCTGGCCGATGCCGAACGGCGGCTTCTTGCGCGAGGCGGTCTGCACGTTGAGGAAGTTCACGAAGATGCCCTGCGCGGTCTCCGGGCGGAGGTAGTGCAGGCCTTCCTCGGTCTCGACCGGGCCGAGGTGCGTCTTCAGCATCATGTTGAAGTCGCGCGGCTCGGTGTACTTGCCGCGGGTGCCGCAGTTCGGGCACGGCACCTCGGACAGGTCGTCCTCGGTGGTGGTCTTGCCGGTGCGCGCCTCGAAGTCCTCGGCGAGCTGGTCGGCACGGAACCGCTTGTGGCACGAAAGGCACTCGATCAGCGGGTCGGTGAACACGTTCACGTGCCCCGAGGCGACCCACACCTGGCGCGGCAGGATGACCGAGGAGTCGATGCCGACCACGTCCTCGCGGCCCTGCACGACGGTCTTCCACCACTGGCGCTTGATGTTGTCCTTCAGCTCAACGCCGAGCGGCCCGTAGTCCCACGCCGACCTGGTGCCGCCGTAGATCTCTCCCGACGGGAAGACGAAGCCACGGCGCTTGCACAGACTGACGACGGTTTCGATGGTATTGGCGGGCACTCCACGCTCCGGACGCATGCGGGGACGGTTATCGGACTTGAAGGTCCAGCGTATCCGGCCGGTCCCCGGGGCCTCCGCGCAGGTCGGAGGTCACGAACGGGTGACCGGCGACGCCGTGACGACCCGGTTGTCGTCGTAGCCCTCCTGGCCGCCCACGTAATCGCCGCCGCACGTGACGAGCACCAGCCGGTGCGGGCCGTCGGGGTCGAACAGTTTCGCGGATTCGGCGGCCAGGTCCGTTTTGTGGATCGTGCGCGCCTCGTCGATCTTGTACTCCCACTGCTTGCCCGCGGCGTCGGTGACGGTGACGACCTGGCCGGGTTTCATCCGCCAGAGTTCCTGGAACGGCCCGGTTTTGCCCGCCCAGTTGACGTGCCCGGACAGCAGCGTGACGCCCTGCGCGGCCCCGACGCCGGATCCCCACCAGGCCGCCTCGCCGAGGCTCTTCGGGATCGGCAGCGCGCCGTCCGCGCCGACTTCCTCGGGGATCAGCTTCGCCTGCCCGCCGCCGGGCAGCTTGACGGTGCCGGGGGTCTGCCCGGGGTCGGGCTGGGTGTTTCCGGCTTGGCTGCTTCCCGCCTGGCCAGTGCCGACCTGCGAGGTGCCGGTCTGCTGCTGCGGCTGCGCCGAATCGGCGGTGTCCTTGCCGGTGAAGAAAACCAGCACCGCGGCGACGACGGCTGCCACTACGACGGCAGCCACGACGATCACTGCGCCGCGTTTGCGTGCTGGTTGTGCTTGTGTCCCCTGCATCGTGCTCCCTGGTCCGGAGGTTTCTCTGGGGAGACATGCGGTGGGGGCGAGCCGGGGTTGCACGGATTTTTTTCCGCCGGGCGGGGGTTTTCGCGGCCGGCTCAGTCCGGCCGGGAAACCAGGTCCGCCGTGACGATCCGGTTCTCGTCGTAGCCCTCGGTGCCGCCGACGTAGTCGCCGCCGCAGGTGACCAGGACCAGCCGGTGCGGGCCGGTCTGGGCGAACCAGCCGGGGGCCTGCGCGGGCAGCTGCTCCTTCGGGATCGTGGTCGCGCCGGTGACGCGGTAGAGCCAGCGGCCGCCGGAAGCGTCGACGATGCTGACGTTGTCGCCGGTGCGGACGTGCCACAGGTCGTCGAAGGGCCCCTTCGCGCCGGCCCAGTTGACGTGGCCGGACAGCACCGCCGCGCCCTGTTTCGCGCCGAGGCGGGCGCCCCACCACGCCGCGTCGCCGAGGCCGCGCGGGATCGGCAGGATGCCTTTCTGGGTGATCTCGGTGCGTTTGAGCCGGGCCTCGGAGCCGTCCGGCAGCCGGATGCTGCCGGGGCGCTGCAGGCCGATCGCCTGGCCGTCCGAGGGCAGTTCGGCGGGCGCGCCGTCCTCGCCCGGCAGCGAACCGGGCGGCGGATCGGCGACGGCGACCGGGACCGGGGCGGGCACCCAGGTCAGGACGATCACGCCGGCCGCGATCGCCAGGACGGCGATCACCGCTGACGCGACCGTCAGCACGGTGCGCGGCACGGCCTATTCGCCGCGGGAGCGGACGACCCGCGCCGCGCGGCGCCGGCCGAGCACGATCGCGGCCGCGCCGAAGAGCAGGCCGCCGCCGAGCAGCCCGAAGCCGAGCGGCAGGCGCACATCGTCCGGCTGCGCGGCGGCCGCGGCGCCGAGGTAGCCGGCCGGGACCTCGGTGGGCACCGACGGCTGCTGCACCGTGCCCCCGCTGCCCGAGCCGTTGCCGGCCGCGGCGGCGAAGTTCTTCGGGATCGAGCAGCTGACGCCGCCGAGCACCATGGTGGTCTGGACGTCGCTCAGCTTGGTGTCCTTGGCGTCGCGCGCGTGCGTGGTGATTTCGACGCGCCAGCCCGCCTGCGCGGTGACGTCGCCGGAGCGCCAGCCGTCCTGCTTGATCAGCTGGTCGAACGCCGAAACGCGGGACACGACGAGGTCCGAGGTGGTCTTCGCCGGGTCGGTCTGCGGCACGTCCGTGGGCGCGCCCATCTTGAGGCCGGTCACGCTGAGCGTCCCGCTGGCGGGCATCGCGACCTGCTTCAGCGCGTCGTCCTCCCCGCGCACCCAGACACGGGCGGCGGTGGTGGCGCCGGCGACCTTGCCGGGACCGGCGCAGTCGACCGAGCTGCGCGCGCCTTCGAGGACCAGCATCGTGTTGTCGAGCGCCTTGGGCTTGTTGCGGCCGTTGTCGCGCAGCGCGTAGTTGGTCTCCGCGACGGCAGTGGGCACCTGGGTGGTCTGCAGCGCGGCGACGACCTGGTGGTCGCGGCTCGCGATGCCCGCCGGGTACGGGCTGGCCGTGGCGTCCGCGTACTTGCCGAGGTCGATCTCGTAATGCGGGCCGAAGGTGTTGCGCTCGCCGTCGTTCTTCGGCACCGCCACCCGGTCCGTGCCGAGCTGCGACTGGCCGGGGGTGAGCGGGGACCGCTGGGTCTCGGTGATCAACGCGCCGCCGTGCTGGGGGTCGCCGCCGAGCCGGATCGACGCCACGTTGGCGAACGACACCGGCCCGGTCTTCTCGTCGACGGCCTGCGCGGCCGAGGTCTGCGCCGCGGCGGCCGGAGCCAGCGCCGGAAGTGCCGCCAGGACCGCCACCGCGGCCTTCGTCACGAAACGAGTCATGTCTCCCCACTGCCCTCCGGCAACCCCGAGCGATCCGCCACTGTACGAGACGCGACGAAACGCCCCCGCGACAACCTTGCACCGTCCGCCACGACTTGCGAAGCCGACAAGCCAAATCTTCACGAACTCACCCGATCGGGTCAATCCGGAACGCGGGTCCCCCGGGACCCGGTGATCGCCGCGGCCGGGGAAGGGAACACTACGATGGCGGCGAAGGTTATCGGCAATGACATCCGGCTTCGGAAACGCCGCCCCCTGGTCGAGCGGGCTGCGGACGGCGACGGGACGAGGCAGGACGACGGGACGCGAGTGGAGGCAGCGATGACATCGGCACCTTCGAGCGCCCTGTCCACCGGTTCGGGGGCCGGGTCCCCGGGCCCGGCCGCGGCGGGTCTGGACGGCTCGTCGGCGGGAAGTTCGGGCTCGGCTGCGGCCGGGGGCCACGCTGGCCTGGCGGCTGCCGGGGCGGCCGCGCCAGTTTCGGCGGTGACCGGCGGCGGTGCGGCAGGTGGGGAGTCCGTAGCGGGTTCGGCCGTTCGGCGCTCCGCGATGGCAGAGGCTTCTGCGGAAAACATCGGCCCGGCAGGGGCAGTCGCGGCAGGTTCGGCCGCGCCGCGCACCGCGATGGCGGAGACTTCTGCGGAACACACCGGCCCGGCAGGAGCAGCCGCAGCAGGTTCGGCCGCGCCGCGCTCCACGACGGCGGAGACTTCCGCAGAACACATCAGCCCAGCAAGGGCAGCCGCAGCAAGCTCGGCCGCGCCGCGCTCCACGACGGCGGAGACTTCCGCGAAAGACACCGGCCCGGCAGGGGCTTCCTCTGAACGAATCGCTCCGGCAGGGGCAAGCTCGGCCGCCCCGGATCCGGCAACTACCAGGAACATCGAGGCCTCAGTGAAGAACCCCGCCTCGGACGAGTCGGCCGCAGCGAGCACGGCCGCGGACTGGAACCCCGGGACGTCTCCGGAGCTCGCTTCCGCCGCGGCCGAGCCGATCGCCGGCGACGCGCAGGCGGAGCTGCCCGCGGACCCGCCGCACCCCGTCGACGCGGGCGGCCCGGCAGACCGGCCCGCCGGGTCCGGACCGGCGGTGCTGCCCCCGGGCGTGCTCGCCGACGCGGGCGAACTGCTCCGGGCGCTCGCTGCTCCAGTGCGGATCGCTATCGTGCTGCAGTTGCGGGAGGCGGACCGGTGCGTGCACGAACTCGTGGACGAACTCGACGTCGCCCAGCCGTTGATCAGCCAGCACCTCCGCGTTCTCAAGACCGCGGGGGTGGTCCAGGGCGAGCGGCGCGGCCGCGAGGTCGTCTACCGGCTGGTGGACGATCACCTGGCGCACATCGTCGTCGACGCGGTCGCCCACGTGCAGGAAGGGAAGTGACGATGTCCCCGGCGTCCCCGGCCCCCAAACCGGCCCCGGTGCCCGGCCGGCGTTCCACGAAGCAGCGTGCGGCGGTGGTAGACCTGCTCAGCACCGTCGACGACTTCCGCTCGGCCCAGGAGCTGCACGACGAACTCCGCAAACGCGGCGACGGCATCGGCCTGACCACGGTCTACCGGACGCTGCAGTCGCTCTCCGAGGCGGGCGAGATCGACGTGCTGCGCACCGACTCCGGCGAGGCGATCTACCGGCGGTGCTCGTCGCACCACCACCATCACCTCGTGTGCCGCGTGTGCGGGCGCACGGTGGAGGTCGAGGGTCCCGCGGTGGAACGCTGGGCGGAGAAAATCGCGGCGGACCACGGGTTCACCGAGATCAGCCACACCGTGGAGATCACCGGCACCTGCGCCGAGCACGCGAGCTGACCTCGCCCGGACGGCAAAGGCTCCGCGGAGGTCCGCGGCGGCTCCGGCTCGCTGAGCAGATGGGCCGCCGTGACCCTCCGTCTCGGGCGGCTGGAGCACCTCGGTCCGCTGAGCAGGTGAACCGCCTCGATCCGGCGGCGGAATCGTTCCGGGGCGGGCAGGCGCGGCGGGTTCGTCGCGGGGCGGAGAGGGCTTCGGGCAGGCGGAGCCGCAGCGAGGCCGTCGGGCCGCTGGGTTTCGCAACGCTGAGCACCGTGGAACCGATCGCGGTCAGGAACTGTTCGGGAGCTGTCTCAAGTCGCGGGGCTTGAGCGAGCAGCCGAAGCAGAACGCCGGGGCCTGCCGACGAAACTCAGGTGCACCGGGCGGGCGGCCGCGGCGGTCCGCGTTCCGACGCGGTCGAGGCCGCGGAGCCGGGGGCGTCGCTCCGTTCAGTATTCATACGGATCCTTCGGCGCGGTGATCCGCTCGACCGTCGCCGGGACCAGGTCCGGCGTGTAGCCGTTGGCCTCGGTCGCGGTGCCGGGGACGATCTGACCGGCGACCCGCAGCCAGGTATCGCTCGGGAAGCGGTCGGCGCCGCCGCCCTTGAGGTGCACGGTGACGGGGGCCGCGTCGGCCGCGCAGCAGCTGATCACCAAACGGGCCAACAGGGTTTGGCCTCCGGTGTGCACGACGAAGCCGGAGACTTCAACGGTGCGCCCGTTCATCGTGCCGTTGGCGTCCCAGCCCGCGCGCGTGACGACCTCGTTCATCGCCATCGGAACCACTGCTCCGGCGGGGAGCGGCGGGAACGCGGCTGCCGACGTGGTCGCGGCGCTGGCGGGCAGGCGTGCTTCGGTGCGGGTGACCGAATCCGCGCCGAGTGCGGGCGGGGCGACCAGGAACACCGCGAGCACTGGGACGACCAGCAACCAGGCTGAACGCGCGGGGTGATGATGGTGGCCGTGTGCGTCTGGATGTCCGGCGTGCGCTTCGGTTTCTTGGGCGGCTTTAGCTGCGGCGCGCGCGGACACGATGTCTCGGACGATGGCTGTCGCGCCCAGCAGCAGCATCACCGCGCCGCCCGCGATGATCCATGGTTGCTGGGCTGGTTTTACGTAGCGCAGGTAGTCGCCGTTGAGCGCGATCTTCACCAGCGCGCCGCCCAGCAGGATCAACAGCACGTTCTGGGTTTCGCGCCTCATCGGACGCCTCCCAGGAAGATCAGGCCCGCTACAGTGCCGCAGGCGATCGCCACCACGAAGGTGACCGGGGCGAACCGGGCGGCGAAGGAGCGGCCGAAAGTTCCTGTCTGCAGAGCGAAAAGCTTGACGTCGACAGCTGGGCCGACCACCAGGAACACCAGTTTCGGCAGCAACGGCACAGCGGTGAGGGAAGCGGCGACGAACGCGTCGGCCTCGCTGCACAGCGCGAGGACCACGGCCAGGACCGCCATCACCACGACGCCGACGATGATCTGCCCGGACAGCACTTCGAACCACTTCGCCGGCACGAGAACGTTGAGGGACGCGGAAATCAGCGCGCCCAGCACCAGAAACCCACCGGCTTCCACGAGATCGGTGCGGGCGGTTTCGGCGAACACGCGCCATCGCTGTCCCGGTTGGACATCGGGCAAGCGGCGCAGCGCCCGCTCGGTGATCCAGGAGAGTTTGCCCCAGCGGGCCCAGATCCAGCCCATCGCCATCGCGGTGGCGAGCGAACCGGCGAACCGGGCGAACACCATTTCCGGACGGCCGGGGAACGCGACGGCGGTGGCCACCAGCACCACCGGGTTCACCGCGGGCGCGGCGAGCAGGAAGGTGAGCGCGGCGGCGGGTGCGACGCCTTGGCCGATCAACCGCCGCGCGACGGGAACCGACGCGCATTCGCAGCCGGGCAAGGCGACTCCGGCCAGCCCGGCGACGCCGACCGCGGCCGACGCTTTCTTCGGCAGAACCCGTTCCAGCGCGCGGGCGGGCACGAACGCGGCGATCGCGCCGCTGATCAGCACGCCGAGCACGAGAAACGGCAGCGCCTGCACGCACACCGCGACGAAGACAGTGGATCCGGTGCGCAGCGCGGGCACGTCGAAGAGGTCCTGGAGCCGGCTCTGCGCGAGGACAGCGACGAGCAGCACGGCGCACAGGATCTCGATGGAGCTGATCCGGAACCGCCGAGTGCGGGGGCGCTCCTCGGCGGCGTTGTTGGAAAGGGTTTCCACGACGGCGATGATGCCAGCCGGGTCCGACAGAACCCCAGCCGCCGGTGTCGCGAGGGGACCTCTCGCGCCGGTTTTGCCGGAATGTCACCCGATTGGGAGGGAGGAAGCGGGGGGATCGGGCAGGTGGAGGCGCGTGGGACGGGGAGTGGGAGCGGCGGGGGCGATGGGGCGGTTTGGCCGGGAGGGGTGCCTGGCGAAGGAGCGACAGCGGCGATCGGAGACGCTTTCGGCCGAGGTGGGTGCGACCCGGATCCGCAGGGGCGGCGTGATGCGTGGACAGCGGCGAACCCGGCACGACTCCGGCGAATCAGCCGAGGAGGAAGGAAAACTCACCGGCGACCGCCCAACGCCGAGGCGAAGGCAGTGAGTGACCGCACTCGCTTGCGGCGGGATCGTCAAGCAGCCGAGGCAGCAACGCAGACGGCCAAGATCCCCGGAATCGCCACCGCTCGGTGAGGCCACTGTGGATCCCCGCGAACAGCCACAGAGCATTCGACGCCACAGCGCGAACCATCAGGACCGGCGAAATCACCACCGCCCGGCGACGCCGCCGCAGGCCCAAGCCAGGCAAAACCCCGACAGCCGCGAAGAAACCCGGCTCAAGCCTCCACGCCAGGCAGTTCCGTCCGCAGCTGCGAAGCAGTCGAAACCACCAGCATCAGCAACGTCCCCAGCGGCGACGGGTCCATCCCCTCCGCCGGGAACGCGTACCGCAGCGTCACGTCCATCCCGCGCTCCGTGTGGCCGACGCCCAGCGTCCCGAACAGGCCCTGTCCGGCCCGCTCCGCGACCGCCACCGCCAAGGCCGGGTCGTCGGGCAGGTCCCAGGCCACCACGCAGGTCAGGCTGAGCACCGTCAGGCCGTCCGCGAGGCGGGTCGCCTGGACGACGCACGGGACGTCCGCGTGGGAGAAGGTGATCGCGCCGTCGTCGTCGACGTGGACTTCCAGGTAGCGTTCCAGCGCTTCGCGCGCCCGGGTGAGCAGTGCGCCGGTCTCGGCGGCTTCCGCGGTGCTCATTTCGTGCTCCCTGCCTGGTCCACCGCGCCGCCGAACCGGCGGTCGCGCTTCGCGAAGTCGAGGCAGGCCTGCCACAGGTGGGTCCGGTCGAAGTCCGGGAACAGCGTGTCCTGGTAGACCATCTCCGCGTATGCCGACTGCCACAGCAGGAAGTTCGACGTCCGCTGTTCCCCCGACGGCCGCAGGAAGAGGTCGACGTCCGGCATTTCCGGCTGGTACAGGTACTTCCCGATGGTGCGCTCGTCGATCTTGTCCGGGTTGATCTTCCCGGCCGCGACGTCCTGGCCGATCCGGCGCATCGCGTCGCCCAGTTCGGCGCGGCCGCCGTAGTTGACGCACATCGTCATGTTGAGCTTGGTGTTGTTCTTGGTCTTCTCTTCGGCGACCTGCAGTTCCTTGATCACGCTCGCCCACAGCTTCGGCCGCCGCCCTGCCCAGCGGATGCGCACGCCGATCGAGCCGAGGTAGTCGACCTGGCGGCGGATGGTGTCGCGGTTGAAGCCCATCAGGAAGCGCACTTCCTCGGGGCTGCGCTTCCAGTTCTCCGTCGAAAAGGCGTACACCGACAGCCATTTCACGCCGATCTCGACCGCGCCGCTCGCGACGTCGATCATCACGGCCTCGCCGCGTTTGTGGCCCTCGATCCGCGGCAGGCCGCGCTGGTTGGCCCAGCGGCCATTGCCGTCCATGACGAGCGCGACGTGCTTCGGCAGCAGGTCCAACGGGATGTCCGGCGGTTTCGCCCCGGAGACGTGCGGCTCCGGAGCCCGCAGCTCGTACCCCGCCGAGCGGGTCTCCCGTCCCCTGCGCAGCACTCTCGGCCTCCTGAAGAATGGATTTCCTACCCGGCCGACCCTACTGGGCCCGGCCCGGCGGTCTCCCGGGCACGCCGCTCCACGAGCGGAAGCGACCGCAGCTGCCGCTCCAGATGCCATTGAAGATGCGCCGCGACCAGGCCGGACGCGTCCCGGCGGGTGATCCCGGGAGCCGATTCGGCGACCGTCCACTCCCCCTGCAGCAGCGCGTCCAGCAGGGTCAGCACCTCGGGCGCGGGATGCACCGAACCGGCGATGCGGCAGTCCGGGCACATCGAGCCGCCCGCGGCGACGTTGAACGCGGCGTGCGGGCCGGGCAGCCCGCAGCGGGCGCATTCGGTGATCGCCGGGGCCCAGCCCGCGTAGGACATGGCCCGGAGGAAAAACGCGTCGAGCACCAGCGACGCGTCCCGCTGTCCGCCGGCCAGTGCCCGCAACGCGCCCACGACCAGCAGGTACAGCTTCAGGACCGGTTCGCCCTCTTCAGCGGACAGCCGGTCCGCGGTTTCGGCGATCGCACTCGCCGCGGTGTAGCGCTGGTAGTCGGCCACCAGCGGAAGGGCGAACGCGTCGACGGTCTCGACCTGGGTGATGACGTCGAGCGACCGGCCGGGGTAGAACTGCACGTCCACGTGCCCGAACGGCTCCAGCCGCGCCCCGAACCGCGACGACGTGCGCCGCACGCCCTTCGCGACGGCCCGGACCTTGCCGTGCCGCCTCGTGAGCAGGGTGACGATCCGGTCGGCCTCGCCCAGCTTGTGCGTGCGCAGCACCACCCCGGTGTCGCGGTAGAGGTTCACCACCCCGACATCGTCCCACTTCGGAGACGATGCCGGGGCGGGACTCCCCGGTTCAGCAGTAGCTGCCGGTGCAGTAGTAGCTGTGCACCTCGGACGCGGCCACGAGGCTGACGATGATCAGGATGATCGCCACGACCCAGCCGAGCGCCCCGAGGATGGTGGCGATGAGGCACAGGGTCTTCGTCGTCTGCGACGCCTGCTGGGCCATCGCGTAGTTGCCCTGCATCTTGTACGTCTGGACTTCGTTCGACTTCATGATCGCGAAGATCGCGAGGATCCACATCAGGAAGATGCAGCCGATCGCCCAGCCCTTGTAGTCCTTGATGGCGCTCATGTCGCCGCCGGGCGCGCCGCCGAAGCCGGGCTGGCCGTAAGGCGCGGGCTGGCCGTAGGGCTGCTGCGGGTACGGCTGCGCCGGCGTCGCACCGGACTGCGGGTACGGCTGCTGGCCGTAGGGCTGCTGCGGCTGGCCGCCGTAAGGCTGCTGGGGCTGGCCGTAAGGGTTGGTCATCTGGGTTCCCCCGAGTTCCTCGTTACTTGCTGTGATCCGGTGCGGATCAGGACTGTGCCGGATCGGGCTTCGGTGTTTCCGGCTTGATCATCTGCGTCGCTTCCGGCTCGAGCGCCGGCTTCACGACCTGGGTGCGCTCGGCGGAGCCGAACGCTTCGGACGGTGGCTGCTGGGGTGCGGGAGGGCGCACGACCTGGGTGGGCTCGGGCTGGTCGAACGCCGTGGGGCCCGGCTGCCCGAAGGCGGGCTGCGGCGCGGCGCCCGGCTGGGCGAATCCTTGCCGCGGCGGGGTTCCCGGGACCGGCGGCTGGCCGAATCCCGGTTGCGGAGCCCCGAATCCGAGAGGTCCGGCGTTCGGCGGCGGTGGTGCGGGAAACCCGCCCGGCTGCCCGAAAACCGGCTGCGGCGCGGGCCCCGGCTGGCCGAAACCGCCCGGCTGCCCCGGAAATCCGCCCGGCTGCCCGAAACCGCCGGGCTGACCGGGAAATCCGCCCGGCTGCCCGAATCCCGCGCCCGGCACAACCGCGGGCGCCGGATCAGCGGGCACCACGATCGTGCTCAGGATCTTGTCCGAGAACGTCTGCGCTTTGTCGTCCCACAGCGGCCACAGGAAGCCGAGGGCGAACGCGGCGCTGTCCAACGCGTGCGCGACGTCGCGGACGAACGCCGTCCCCGCTCCGATCGGCTCGCCGGTGGCCTCGCTGACGAGTTTGATGCCAACGATCCGCTTGCCGAGCGACTGTCCGGTGCCGCCGCCGTTGATCCAGCGGTTGAAGACCGTCCAGGCGAGATTGCCGAGGATCGCGAGGAGAAGGACGATCGTGCCCGCGACCCCCGACGCCAGCGACAGGAGCACGGAGAGCAGCAGCCCGGCCAGCAGCGGGGCGAAGTCGATGAGGTAGGCGCCGGCGCGCTTGCCCCAGTCCGCGTAGACCGGGCCAGGGCCGTAGGGGTTCGGCTGGCCGAAACCGCCGTATCCGGCGGGCTGGGGGTAGCCGCCCGGCACCTGTCCCAGCGGCGCGCCGAACGACGGTCCGCCTTGCGGCGTGCCCCCGGGCTGGCCGTAGGGATAGGTCATCGGGTGTCCCCTCGTTCGCGGGCTCGGCGGGCGAGCAAAATCGTGGCCTTTGCGGACACGTCGGTGCGCGGGAGCGTACCTCGTGCGGCGGGGAGGGGCCGCGCAGGTGTCCGCATTGGGCCACGCGTTGGACGCGACCGCCGCCGGACCGGTTCCGGGACTGCGAAAACGGGGCTAACTCAGACGGACAGGCTGGTGAACGGGGCGAACGGAATGTTGCGCACCACGAACCAGAAGACGAACACGACCGCGACGACGTGCGGCGTCCAGCGCCAGTGCAGCCAGGACCGCATCGTCCGGCCGCGCAGCCGTCCCAGCGTCCAGGCGAGGCCGCTCCACGCGAAGAGCGCGACGAACACCAAAGCCACCGCGTTGTAGTGCACTGCCGCGGGAAAATCGCCGTGCAGCACGCTGTAGGCCATCCGCAGCCCGCCGCAGCCGGGGCAGTCGATCCCGAAGAGCAGCTTCGTCGGGCACACCGGGAGCGGGCCGCCGGGGGTGGTCGGATCGCCGAACCACACCGCGACGCACGCGAGGCCGATCCCTCCGGCCGCGGCCGCCGGACCGGCGAGAGCCCTTGCCACCGCACGGGTTCCGCGCGCCGGCAGTCCGGTGTAGACGGTGCTCAACGCAGCCACCAGATCGCTCCTCCGGCGATCAGCGGCACGAGGAGCCCGACGATCATGCCCAGCCCGATCAGGATGACCACGGCGAGCGCCGACCACATCGCCCATTTGCGCGCCTCGTCCGCCGCGCGGTGCGCCTCGGCCGCGTATCCCTGATACCACAACGTGTTCACCTGGCTGGCTTTGACGATCGCGACGATCCCCAGCGGCAGGCAGCAAAACACCGTGGCGAGGATCGCCCACACCAGGTTGCTGTCCGGCGGCGGCGGGTACTGCGGCGGGTACCCGTACGAAGGAGGTTGCGGGTCCTGCGGCGGATACGGGCCGGACATGGGATCCCCCTGGACAAATCGGATACGGTTCGGCCTGACGCTACCCGCCCGTGCCGCCGGGCGTGCCGCGACCGGTCAGAAACCCAGCCGGCGCAGCTGTTTCGGGTCCCGCTGCCAGTCCTTGGCCACTTTGATGTGCAGATCGAGATACACCTTCGTGCCGAGCAGCCGTTCGATGTGCTTGCGCGCGGTCGCGCCGACCTCCCGCAGCCGTTCGCCCTTGTGCCCGAGGATGATCCCCTTCTGGCTGGGCCGTTCCACGTACAGCAGCGCGTGGATGTCGATGAGGTCGTCGCGGTCTTCGCGCGGGAGCATCTCCTCGACGGTCACCGCGATGGAGTGCGGCAGTTCGTCGCGGACGCCTTCGAGCGCGGCTTCGCGGATCAGCTCGGCGACCAGCGTCTGCTCGGGCTCGTCGGTGAGTTCGCCGCCCGGGTACAGCTGCGGCCCTTCGGGCAGCCGCTTCACCAGCAGGTCGGCGACCGTCCGCACCTGGAAACCGTCCACAGCGGACACCGGCACGAGGTCGGCGAACTCCATCACCTCTTGCAGCGCGACCAGCTGCTCGGCGATCTGCTCCGGTTTCACCAGGTCGGTTTTGGTGACGACGCCGATCACCGGGGTGCGCCGGGCGATCTTCTTCAGCTCGGCGGCGATGAACCGGTCGCCGGGGCCGATTTTCTCGTTGGCGGGCACGCAGAACCCGACGACGTCCACTTCGGACCAGGTCTCGTGCACGATGTCGTTGAGCCGCTGGCCGAGCAGCGTGCGCGGACGGTGCAGGCCGGGGGTGTCGATGATCACCAGCTGCGCGTCCTCGCGGTGCACGATCCCGCGAATGGCGTGCCGCGTGGTCTGCGGTTTGCTGGAGGTGATCGCGACCTTCGTGCCGACGAGCGCGTTGGTGAGGGTCGATTTGCCCGCGTTGGGGCGGCCGACGAAGCAGGCGAAACCGGAACGGTGCGGCTCGGTCACGGGCGTTGCACCTCGACGACGGCACCGGACGGGTCGGCGCGGACGATCGGCGCCGTCTTCGCGACGTCGCGGACCGCTTGCACGGACGCCTCGGCGACCAGCGCGTCGGCGGTGACCACAGCGGCGGCTTCGAGTCCTTCGGCACCGCTGGACACAGCGGCGGCGACGGCCGCCTGCAGCGCGGTGAGCTGGAACGACGGCTGGTCGACGGTGGTCGCGGCGTAGGTGCGGCCGTCGGTGTCGCGGACCGCGGCGCCTTCGTCCGCGCCGGTGCGCGCGCGGGCCGAACGGGCCAGCGTGACCAGTTTCTGGTCCTCGGCGTCGAGGTCAGGCATGTTCGACTCTCCTGTCGTGCTCTTCGGGCTGGGGCGGGCGGGTGCGCGGGCGCGCCGACGACGGCCGGACGACCACGGAGGTGATGCGCATCCGGCCGCGGCGGTCCTTGCCCCCTTCGGCGAACAGCCGAAGACCGGCGACCTCGGCTTCGGCCCCCGGCAGCGGGACCCTACCCAGTCGCTCGGCGAGCAGCCCGCCCACGGTCTCCACGTCGTGGTCTTCGAGGTCGATGCCGAACAGTTCGCCGAGGTCGTCGACGCCGAGCCGGGACGAGACCCGGACCGAGCCGTCCTCGAGCTCCTCGACCTCGGGGCGCTCGTCGGCGTCGGATTCGTCGGTGATCTCGCCGACGATCTCCTCGAGGATGTCCTCGATGGTGAGCAGGCCGGCGGTGCCGCCGTACTCGTCCACCGCGATCGCCATGTGGTTGTGCGTGCGCTGCATTTCCTTGAGCAGCTCGTCGAGCCGCTTGGAGTCGGGCACGAAGCTCGCCGGGTTCATCACGGCGCCGACCGCGGTGCTCGGCCCGTCCGGGCCCATGTACTCGGGCATGAGGTCTTTGATGTTGACCACGCCGACGATGTCGTCCACCGAATCGTCGATCACCGGGACTCGGGTGAAGCCGGTGCGCAGGGCGAGCGCGAGAGCCTGGCGGACGGTCTTGGTGCGCTCGATCCACACGATTTCCGTGCGCGGCACCATGACTTCGCGGGCGACGGTGTCGCCGAGTTCGAACACCGAGTGGATCATCTCGCGTTCGGAGTCCTCCACGACGCCGCGTTCCTGGGCGAGGTCGACCAGTTCGCGCAGTTCGACTTCGGAGGTGAACGGGCCTTCGCGGAAGCCGCGGCCGGGGGTGATCGCGTTGCCGAGCACGATCAGCAGCCGCGACAGCGGGCCGAGGACCGTGCCGAGGGCGCGGACGGGCCCGGCGACGATCGTGCCGACGCGGTACGGGTGCTGGCGGCCGATGGTGCGCGGGCCGACGCCGATGATCACGTAGCTGACCACGACCATGACGACCGCGGACACCAGGATCGCGAGCCACAGCCGGTCGAACCAGGCGACGAAGGACACGGTGACGAGCACCGTGGCGGTGATTTCGCAGGCCAGCCGCAGCAGGAGCAGCAGGTTGATGTGCCTGCGGCGTTCGGCGACGACCGCGGCGAGCTGGCGGGCTCCGACGCGGCCGTTGCGGACGAGGCCGTCGACCCGTGCTTGCGACACTGTGCCGACCGCGGCGTCCGCGGCGGCGAACACGCCCGCGAGCAGCACCAGCGTCACCGCGATGACGACCTGTGCCGGGGGGTTTCCCATGGTCGGAGCCTAGGGAGTTTCCCCGGGCCGCGGCGCGTCGAGCCCGGCGATGCCGAGCACGCGGTCGTCGACGTCGCGTTGCGCGTGGCGGGCCTCGTGCGCGGCGACCGCGGCCTGGTATTCGCCGAGGATCCGCTTCTGCAGCCCGAACATCTCGCGTTCCTCGGCGGGTTCGGCGTGGTCGTAGCCCAGCAGGTGGAGGCAGCCGTGGACGGTGAGCAGGTGCAGTTCGTCGATCAGCCGGTGGCCGGCGGTTTTGGCCTGGTCTTTCGCGAAGGCTGGGCAGAGCACGATGTCGCCGAGCAGCGCCGGGGACGCGTCGGGCGCGTCGGGGCGGCGGGAGGAGTCGAACTCGTCCATCGGGAAGGCCATGACGTCGGTGGGCCCGGGCAGGTCCATCCAGCGTTCGTGGAGGTCTTCCATCACCTCGAGGGTGACGCACAGGATGGACAGCTCGGCGAGCGGGCTGACCTCCATTTTCTCGAGGGTGTAGCGCGCGGCGGAGACGATGGACGCCTCGTCGACGTCGACGCCGGATTCGTTGGCGATCTCGATGCTCATCGGCGGGTGCCTTTCCAGCCGCCGGCCTGCTGCTCTTGCGCGTCCTGCACGGCCTGCCACTTCTCGTACGCGTCGACGATGTCGCCGACCAGTCTGTGCCGGACGACGTCCTGGCTGGTGAGTTCGGCGAAGTGCAGGTCCTCGACGCCGCCGAGGATGTCGCGCACGACGCGGAGCCCGCTGCGCTGGCCGCCGGGGAGGTCGATCTGGGTGATGTCGCCGGTGACGACGATCTTGGCGCCGAACCCGAGCCGGGTGAGGAACATCTTCATCTGCTCGGGCGTGGTGTTCTGCGCCTCGTCGAGGATGATGAAGGCGTCGTTCAGCGTCCGGCCGCGCATGTACGCGAGCGGTGCGATTTCGATCGTCCCCGCCTGCATGAGCCGCGGAATCGACTCCGGCTCGACCATGTCGTGCAGGGCGTCGTAGAGCGGCCGCAGATACGGGTCGATCTTCTCGTTCAGCGTTCCCGGCAAATATCCGAGCCGCTCGCCCGCCTCGACCGCGGGACGGGTCAGCACGATCCGCGTGACCTGCTTGGCCTGCAACGCCTGTACGGCTTTCGCCATCGCCAGATACGTCTTGCCGGTGCCCGCGGGCCCGATCCCGAACACAATCGTGTGCTTGTCGATCGCGTCCACGTACCGCTTCTGGTTCAGCGTCTTGGGCCGGATGGTCTTGCCGCGCCGCGAAACGATGTTGAGACTCAACACCTCCGCGGGCGACGCGTCCCCGCTGGACAGCATTCCCACGGTCCGCCGCACCGTGTCCGGCCCGACCTGCTGCCCGCCGCCGGCGAGCTGCACCAGCTCGGTGAACACGCGCTCCGCGAACGCCACGTCCGCGGCGGTCCCGGTCAGCGTGACCTCGTTGCCGCGCACATGCACGTCCGCGGCCAGCAGTTCCTCGGCCACTCGCAAGTTCTCGTCCCGGGATCCGAGCAGGCTCAGCTGAGCCGCCTCCGGGATCGGGAATCGGACCTGTGCCGTTCCGGCAGCAGTTGCCTCGGCCGATACCCGATTGTCAGGTCGGGCGGCTCCACCCGTCTCAGTTCCGGCCACGTGGCCTCGGTCCTGCTTTCTGCGCACTTCGCAAGTCAACGTACAGGGACCCCACAGATGCTACTTGTCCTGATCCCTGGCCCGCAGCCCGGTTTCAGCGCCCCTAGTCCTGCGGCCGCCCGAACAACCCCAGCTGCTCCCCGCCCAACACGTGCGCGTGCACATGAAACACCGTCTGCCCAGCGTCACCGTCAGTGTTGAACACCACCCGATACCCGCTCTCGGCGATCCCCTCGATCTCCGCCACCTTCCGCGCCGCCAGCAGCACGTCGCTCAACAACTGCGGATCGGCTTCCGCCAACTCCCCCACATTGCGATACCTCTTCCGAGGCACCACGAGCACATGCACCCGCGCCTGCGGATTGATGTCCCGAAACGCGAACGTGGTGTCGTCCTGATACACCACGTCCGCCGGAATCTCCCCAGCAACAATCCGCTCAAACAACGTCTCCGCCGCATCGCTCATAGACGACACCCTACAAAGGGAGACACACCCAGGCGACGAACCCACGCACCGCAACCCACCACGACACTCAGGCAACCGCCCCACCACACGCAACCCACCACGGCACCCAGGCGACCGACGCACTACACGCAACCCACCACGGCACTCAGGCGACCGACGCACCACACGCAACCACCGCACCGTGGGGGTCCGGGGGGCTCGGCCCCCCGGGAGTAATGGCGGAACCAGCGGCGGCGAAGGATCGCCGCCAGGCGATACGAAGACGCCGCGGCGCGGTGGAGCCTGGGGGTCGCTCCACCGCCGCCGCGGCTCCGCCGGACCGAGGGGGGAGGTGCCCGGCGGGGTTCTGGTTCGTACTCGAGGGTAATGCCCGGTTGGGGGCGGGTTGAAACCCTCGCGTTCGCACGTTGCCGAGCAGAGTAGCTGGCGGGGGTGCGGTGCGCCATCACCTGGTGCGGATGTTGAGGGGTTCTGCCGGGTTTTCCGGGTTCGGGTCAGTGCCAGCGGCCGGTGAGGGCGCCGAGTGCGCCGAGTGCGACGGCGGCCGCGGTGGAGGTGCGGAGGACGGTGGGGCCGAGGCGGATGGTGGTGGCTCCGGCGTTTTCGAGGGTGGCGAGTTCGTCGTCGGTGATGCCGCCTTCGGGGCCTACGACGAGGAGGAGGTCGCCGCCGTCGGGGAGGTCGAGGTCGGTGAGTTTGCTGGTCACGCCGGATTCGAGGACGAGTGTCGCGGACATGGTGCCGGCGAGTTGCGCGAGTTCGCGGGTGCCGACTGGTTCGGCGACGGCGGGCACGTGGGCGCGGCGGGCTTGTTTCGCGGCGGAGCGGGCGGTCGCGCGCCAGCGGGCGAGTGCTTTTTCGCCGCGGGGTCCGTCGTCCCAGCGGGCGACGCTGCGGGCGGCGCGCCAGGGCACGATCGCGTCCGCGCCGGCTTCGGTGGCCAGTTCGACTGCCAATTCTCCGCGGTCGCCTTTGGCGAGCGCCTGGGCGACGTGGACGCGTAGTGCGGGCGGTTCCTCTTGCCAGCGTTCGAGAACGGTGAGGGTGACCGACGCGGCCCGGCCCGCTTCGACGGCGTCGACGGCGCAGCGGGCCATCGCGCCGGCGCCGTCGGAGAGCACGAGCTGCTCCCCGACGCGCAGCCGGCGCACGGTGGCCGCGTGCCGGGCTTCCTCGCCGTCGAGCAGCGCCCGGCCTTCGGCGGGCACGTCCGGGGCGAGGAAGACCGGCAGTGTGGTGTCCGGCACAGTCAGCGGTTCTTCGCGCGCAGCTTGGAGAACAGGCCGCCGTGCTTGCTGCCGTTGGCGGCGAGCGTCGGGACTTCTTCGCCGCGCTGCTGGGCGAGGTCGACGAGCAGTTCGCGCTGGGCCTCGTCGAGTTTGGTGGGGACCACGACGTCGATGTGCACGTGCAGGTCGCCGCGGCCGTCGACGCGGCCGGACGAGCGCAGCCGCGGCATGCCCTTGCCGGTGAGCACCAGTTCGGTGTTGGGCTGGGTGCCGGGTTCGATGTCGAGTTCGTAGTCGCCGTCGACGAGCGTGGCGATCGGCACCGTCGCGCCGAGCGCCGCGGTGGTCATCGGGATGCGGAAGTTGCAGTGCAGGTCGTTGCCCTCGCGGACGAACACCTCGTGCGGGGCCTCGTCGATCTCGACGTAGAGGTCGCCGGCCGGGCCGCCGCCGGGGCCGACCTCGCCCTGGCCGGACAGCCGGATCCGCATGCCGTCGCCGACGCCGGGCGGGATCTTCGCGGTGACGCCGCGCCGCGACCGGATCCGGCCGTCGCCGCCGCACTGGCGGCACGGGTCGGGGATGACCTCGCCGAAGCCGCGGCACACCGGGCACGGGCGCGCGGTGACGACCTGGCCGAGGAACGACCGCTGCACGGACTGGACCTCGCCGGCCCCGCCGCAGGTGTCGCAGGTCTTGGTGCTCGTGCCCTCGGCTGTTCCCGCGCCCCGGCACAGGTCGCAGACGATGGCGGTGTCGACGGTGATCTCGCGGTCGACGCCGGTCGCGCACTCCTCGAGGGTGAGGCCGAGCCGGATCAGCGCGTCGGAGCCGGGCTGCACGCGGCTGCGCGGCCCGCGGCCCCGTCCGCCGCCCCCGCCGGCGGCGCCGAAGAAGGCGTCCATGATGTCGCCCAGCCCGCCGAAGCCGGCGAACGGGTCGCCGCCCCCGCCGCCGCGGCCGCTCGCGTCCATCGGGTCGCCGCCGAGGTCGACGATCTTGCGCTTCTGCGGGTCGGAGAGCACCTCGTACGCGGTGGTCACCTCGCCGAAGCGGTGCTGGGCGTCCTCCGACGGGTTCACGTCGGGGTGCAGCTCACGGGCCAGCTTGCGGTACGCGCGCTTGATCTCCTGATCGCTCGCGTTCTTGGCCACCCCGAGGATCCCGTAGTAGTCCCTCGCCACGTTGCTCTGCCTTCTCCTTCGTGTTCCGCCGCGTCCCCGGCCTGCCGCCGGTCAGCGGCCGGACAGGATCTGCCCCACGTAGTTGGCGACCGCTCGGACCGCCGCGATCGTGCCCGGGTAGTCCATCCTGGTCGGCCCGACGACGCCCATCCCCCCGAGCAGCATGTCGTCCCGGCCGTAGCCGATGGACACGACCGAGGTGCTGCGCATCTGCTCGTCTTCATTTTCCTCACCGATGAGCACGGTGACCGCACCGGGGTTGCGGGCGGCGGCGAGCAGCTTCAGCACCACCACCTGTTCCTCGAGCGCTTCGAGCACCTGGCGCAGCGATCCGGGGAAGTCCGCGACGTTGCGCGTGAGGTTGCCGGTGCCGCCGAGCACGATCCGCTCTTCCGGGTGCTCGACCAGCGATTCGACCAGGGTGGTGCAGATCCGGGTCAGGTGGTCGCGCAGGTCCGCGGGGGCGGCTTCGGGCAGCTCCGCCACGTTCGCCGCCGCGTCGGCCAGCCGCCGCCCGGCGAGCGCGCCGTTGAGCACGGTGCGCAGCCGCAGCACGTTCTCCTCGGTGACGACGTCGCCGAGGTCGACGGTGCGCTGGTCGACCCGGCCGGAGTCGGTGATCAGCACGAGCATGAGCCGCGCGGGCGTGAGCGGGACCACTTCGAGGTGGCGCGCCACGGTGTTGGTGAGCATCGGGTACTGCACCACCGCGACCTGGCGGGTGAGCTGCGCGAGCAGCCGGACCGACCGGCGCAGCACGTCGTCGAGGTCGGTGCCGGAGTCGAGGAAGCTGGTGATCGCGCGGCGTTCGGCGCTCGACAGCGGCTTGATCTCCGCGAGCCGGTCGACGAACAGCCGGTACCCCTTGTCGGTGGGGATCCGCCCGGCGCTGGTGTGCGGCTGGGCGATGTACCCCTCTTCCTCCAGGGCAGCCATGTCGTTGCGCACAGTGGCGCTGGAAACGCCGAGATTGTGCCGCTCGACGATGCTCTTCGAGCCGACCGGCTCCTGGTTCGAAACATAGTCGGCGACGATCGCGCGCAGCACCTCGAAGCGACGCTCGTCCGTGTTCGCCACCGGCACCTCCTTCGCGGTCCTCCTGCTACTCACAACGAGTTTACGGACCCGGCAGTGCCCGGCGCCCCCTCCGGTCCCGCCGCCCCCGGGTAAAACACAGGCAAACAATTTTTAATAGCGACGAACCGGGCAACTCGGAACTTCGCTTGCACCGGGAACCGGAACCCGGTTTTCTGCCTCGGAACACCCGTGAACCACTCCCTCCGAAAGCAGTGTCCGACATGAACGCACTTTCTCCCGAAATCGCCGAAATCCGGCAGCGGGCCGCGGAGGCACAGGAACGGCTGAAACACGTGTCGGCGACCGCGACGAGCCAGGACGGCGCGGTCACCGCGACCGTCAACACCGCCGGTGCGCTGCAGGAACTCCAGTTCGGCTCCCGCGCGGACGAGATGCCGCGGGCCGCCCTCGCGGCCGCCGTGCTGGCCACCGCGCGGCGCGCCCAGGCCCAGGCGGCGCAGCAGCTGACCGCGATCATGGCACCGGTGATCGGCGAGCACAGCGACGCGATGAAATTCCTCGAAGAACAGATTCCGGAACCGGAAATTCCGGAGGAAACGGCACCGCCCTCGCCGCCGCAGCCGCAATTCTTCGACGCTCAGGAAAATCAGGAAGATTCCGCCGCACCGCCGCCCGCCCGGCCCGCGCGCCCGTCGCGCCCGGCTCCGGACCCGGCGGACGACGACGACTACTACGGCGGCCCGGTACTGGGGAGGGACTGATGGCGAACGGATCGAAGGTCGACCTCCCGGCGCTGCGCGCGCACAAGGGCGAGGTCGAGGACATCGCAGCCGGGGTGCACACCGCGGCGCAGGCGACCGAGTCCGGCCAGTCGTTCGGCGACGACGCGTTCGGCCTCGTCGGCCAGGTGTTCGCGGCACCGCTGCAGATCTGGATGTCGGTGGCGACGTCGTTCGTCCAGGACGTGGCGGGCGCGGCCGACGACATCGCGGACCGGCTGCAGCAGGCGCACGATCACTACGACAACCACGAGAAGCAGACCGTCGGCCACATCAACGGTCTCGGCAAGGAGCTGCCGGAATGACCGAGACCCAGGAGAACCCGCTGGTCGCGAAGGCGGAGGCGCCGAGCGGCCTGACCGCGAACATGGGGTCGTCCCCGAACGAGCTGGACAACCTCAACGCCCAGACGTCCGGCTCCGGCATGCTCAACGACGTCGCGGCGACGCTCACCGACGCCCGCAAAGGCGACTGGGGCAACTTCGGCGTGGACGTCGCCACCGACGGCCTCGACCTGCTCGGCGCGGCGATGGACCCGCTCGGCACGCTGGCCAGCGCGGGCGTCGGCTGGCTGATCGAGCACATCAGCTTCCTCAAAGAGGGCCTCGACCAGCTCGCGGGCAATCCGGAGGCGGTCACGGCCAAGGCGGTGACCTGGTCGAACATCTCGAAGCAGCTGAACGAAAGCGCGGACCAGTACGAGCAGGCGGCGGGCAAGGTCGCGCCGAGCTTCCAGGGCCAGGGCGGCGAGGCGTACCAGAAGGCCGCGAAGGGCTACGCGGACACGCTGCGGGGCGCGGCCGGGCACGCGAGCAGCGCGTCCACCGGGATGAACATCGCCGCCGCGCTGGTCGGCACCGAGCGCGGGCTGATCCGCGACATGATCTCGTCGTTCGTCGGCGAGCTGATCATCAAGGGCCTCGCCGCGCTCGCGTCGTCGTGGTGCACCTTCGGCGGCACGGTGGCCGCGTTCATCGCCGACACGGTCGTCGAAGGCGGAATCCTCGCGGAGAAGATCGGCACCCGGATCGCGAAGGTCGTGGAGAAGCTGGACAAGCTCGCGGAGAGCGCGGGCAAGTCGAAGGCCGCGATCGAGCAGGCGGCGAACGCGTTGCGGAAGGTCGGCAAGGCGGCGGGAAAGGTCACCGACAAGAGCGTCGACATCGCTGCCAGCCTGGAGAAGAAGGCGGGCGACCTGAAGGAGGCGGGCCGGGCGGAGAGCGCCGCGGAGAAGGCCGAGCGCTGGACCAACTCGGCCAAGGAGAAGGTGCCGGGCCGCGAGCACTTCGAACACGCCGGAGAGACCTACTCGGAGGACGGGCGCAAGTTCTTCAAGCTCCAGGAATGGCAAAAGGAGGGCGGCCGTCCGCCGTTCACCATGGCTGACGGTGCCGGGCTCGGCACCGAAGCCCGGCGGCAGGAGAACGAGCAGTACGACCGGTATGCCGAAGGCTCCGAAGCCTACGAAAAAGAGCACGAGAAAGCCGAAGGCGGAGAAGGCGGCGCTGGCGAGTGAGCAGCGAAACCGTGCAGGCGGCCGCCGACCAGGCCAACCGGGAGGGCCGCCTGCACCCGTCCCAGCGGACGACGGTCTTGAACGCCGGTTTCTCGATGGCGGTCCTGTGGATCGTGCTGTTCGCCGCCGCCGCGGTCGCGGCTCCGCTCGGAATCGGCGTGAGCGGCGAAGAATTGCGCAGCCTGAACGCGGTCCACGCCGACGTCGGCACCGCGCCGGTGTCGTATTGGTCGATGAACTGGCCGGTGTACCTGCTGACGGTGTTCTTCCTCGCGCTCGCGGTGTTCCCCGCGCGGGTCGCCTGGCGGCGGCTGGCGGAGGTGCGCGGCGGCAAGGTCGACGCAGTAGCCGGCTGGACGCACGACTACGGGCACGTCACCAAAGTCCCGGCCCGGGGACAGCACGCGATGTACCTGTACGAGATGACTGACCGGATGACGTTCACCTATCTCGTCGTGCACGGCAAGACCTACCGGCTCGACCACGACCTGCGGCAGCGAGTGCTCGGCGGGCGCACCAACGCCGCGTTCTTCACGCCCCGGAGCAAGATCCTGGTCAACGTGGTCGCGGCATGAGCGCGAAGGCCGGTCCCGGCGAGGTGGCCGCCGCCAATCTCGCCGGTCGGCTGCACCGCAGCCAGCGCGGGGTGGTCCTCGACGGGCTGTTCTGGGCGATCTGGGTGTTCGCCGCGGCGATCGGCGCCGTCGGGGTCGTGGCAGTGGCCAAATCCGGGTTCACCACCTCCGCGCTGGTGGCGGCGGCGGTCGCGGCGGTGACGATCGCGGGCGCGATCCGGTTCAGCGTGCGGCGCTGCGCCGAGTTCCGCGAGCCGCTGACGGTGATCACCGGGCCAGCACACGACTTCGGCTCCGGTCCGATCACCGACGACTACCCGATCGGGCTCAAGCACACCCCGCGCGGACCCGGCGAGATCGAGCGATGGCAGTTGCGCGCGGGCGGGCGCACTTATCCCATCCAGCGCGCGCAGTGGGACCGCATGGTCGCGGAGCGGATCACTGCCGTCTGCGTCCTGGAGAACAGGCGGCAGCTGGTCAACATCGTCCTCGACGGCGGTGCCCGGTGACTGCCTGACCGTGGTCTACGAGTTCTTCGGGAACCCCAGGTTCACCCCCGCGTGCGAAGTGTCCGGCCAACGGGAAGTGACCACCTTCGTCCGCGTGAAGAAGTGGAATCCCTCCGGCCCGTACGCGTGCGTGTCGCCGAACAGCGAGTCCTTCCAGCCGCCGAAGGAGTAGTAGCCGACGGGCACGGGGATCGGCACGTTGACGCCCACCATGCCCACCTCCACCTCGCTCTGGAAGCGGCGCGCCGCGCGTCCGTCGCCGGTGAAGATGGCGGTTCCGTTGCCGTACGGGTTGGCGTTGACCAGCGCGAGCGCGTCGTCGAAGCTCGTCGTTCGCGCGACGGACAGCACGGGGCCGAAGATTTCGTCGGTGTACACCGCCATGCTGGGGGTGACGCGGTCGAAAAGCGTGGGACCAAGCCAAAATCCGTCGTCCGCGCCGTCCGCTTCCACGCCCCGGCCGTCCATCACCAGCTCCGCGCCTTCGGCCACGCCAGTGTCCAGATAGGACGAAACTCGCTCGTGGTGCGCCCTCGTGACGAGCGGTCCCATCTCCGACGACGGCTTGCGCCCGTCGCCGACGCGCAGTTTCCGCATCCGGTCAACGATTTTGGCCACCAGTTCGTCCGCGATCGGCTCGACGGCGACCACCACCGACACCGCCATGCACCGCTCCCCCGCCGACCCGAAACCGGCCGACACAGCGGCGTCCGCGGCAAGGTCGAGGTCGGCGTCCGGCAGCACGACCATGTGGTTCTTCGCCCCGCCGAGCGCCTGGACGCGCTTTCCGTGACTGGTGCCGGTTTCGTAGACGTAGCGGGCGATCGGGGTCGAGCCGACGAAGGAGATCGCCTTGACGTCCGGGTGCGCGAGCAGCCCGTCGACCGCGACTTTGTCGCCCTGCAGCACGTTGAACGCCCCGGCCGGCAAGCCTGCTTCGGCGAGCAGTTCGGCGATGAACAGCGCCGCGGAGGGATCCTTCTCGCTCGGCTTGAGCACGACGGTGTTGCCGCACGCCAGCGCGTTCGGCACGAACCAGAGCGGCACCATCGCGGGGAAGTTGAACGGCGAGATCACGCCGACCACGCCGAGCGGCTGCGCGATCGAGTACACATCGACGCCGGTGGAAGCGTTCTCGCTGAAGCCGCCCTTGAGCATTTGCGCCGCACCGCACGCGTACTCGACGTTCTCGATCGCGCGCGCGACCTCGCCCGCCGCGTCCGACTCGACTTTGCCGTGCTCGCTCGTCACGATCTTCGCCAGCTCGTGCTTGCGTGCCTGAAGCAGCTCGCGGAAGGCGAACAGCACCCGCGTGCGCCCGGCGAGCGACGTCCCGCGCCAGCCTGGCAACGCAGCGGCCGCGGCGGCCACGGCTTGGTCCACCTCGGCCGGCCCGGCGAAGTCCACCTGCGCGCTGACCTGGCCGGTAGCCGGGTCGTACACGTCGCCGGTGCGTCCAGTGCCGACGACCGGCTTGCCGTCGATCCAATGGCTGATGCGGTCGGTCACGACGTCCGCTCCTTCCGGTCGGGTGCTCACGAGTCTCCGGGCGAGGAGCCCGGGTCCGCCATCGACAACGTGTACGGACTACCCCTCTCCGCCGTACAGTCTGTGCCCTGTCGGCCAGCAAGGGGGAACCGATGTACCCGACCGTCGCCGAGGCGCTCGCGTTGCCGGTGCTGCGCCAGGGCTGCCCGCGGGTGGTCGCGGGCAGCACCGGGCTCGAACGGCGGGTGCGATGGGCGCACGCGGCCGAGGTCGCCGACATCGCACACCTGCTGCGCGGCGGAGAACTCGTGCTCACCACCGGTGTCGCGCTCCCCGATGACGACGCGACGCTGACCCGGTACGTCACCGATCTCGCCGAAGTGGGTGCCGCGGGCCTGGTGGTCGAGCTGGTGCGGCACTGGAACGACCGGCTGCCGCGTGCCCTCGTCGCGGCGGCCGAGCAGCGCGGATTGCCGCTGGTGACGCTGTCGCGCGAAACGCGTTATGTCGCGGTGACCGAGGCCGTGAACGGAATGATCGTGGACGCGCAGCTCGCCGAGCTTCGGGCGGCGGAACGGGTGCACGAAACGTTCACGTCGCTGACTGTCGCCGGTGCCGAACCCGCTGCGGTGCTGGCCGAGGTGGCGCGGTTGACCGAACAGCCAGTCGTGCTGGAAACCCTGGAACACGAAGTCCTCGCCTACGACACGGCGGGCACGGACCCGGGCGAGCTGTTGATCGGCTGGCCAGCGCGGTCCCGGGTGGTGCAGGTCGGCGAACGCACCGGATACCACTCGGCGGCGGGCTGGCTGGTCACCGTCGTCGGTGCGCGCGGGCACGACTGGGGACGGCTGGTGCTGGTCTGCGCCGAGCCCCCGCCGCACCGGTATCAAGTGGTCGCCGAACGAGCAGCGTCCGCGCTCGCATTGCACCGCCTCGTCGCGCGCGACTCCGACACCCTCGAACGACAAGCGCACCGCGCGCTCATCACCGAACTGCTCAACTCCCCTGCGCCGACAGCGGAAATCCTCGCCCGCTCTTCCGCGCTCGCTGTGCCACTGACCGGACGACAGCTGGTCGGCCTCGCCGTACGGCCGCGCATCACCAGCACTACGCGACCGACGCTGTCCACGCCGCCGCTGTTGCGCGAACTGGCTGAGGCCACCGCACTCGCGACGCGCCGGGCGAAAGTGTCCGCGCTGGTGTCGACGGACGAGACCGCCGTACGCGCGCTTCTCGCACTCTCGCCGGAAGCCAACGCGGACGCTGTACTCCAACGTCTAGCTACCGACATCCACGACGCCCGTGCTTCCGCTCCCGCCGCCCTCGGCGTAGGCACGACTGTCACGGGACCCGCTGAGGCACAACGAACTCTGGTCGAAGCCGCGCACGTCGCTGCCGCCGCCCTCGACGAGGACGACGGCCAACCGTTGCACCGTCTCAAGGATGTTCGGCTTCGCGGCCTGCTGCACCTTCTCGCCGACGACGAGCGCGTACACGCCTTCGCCGCCCGAGAGCTGGGCCCGCTCCTGGAACGAGACGCCGCTTCAGGCAGCCGTCTCGTTCCAGCACTGCGGCACTACTGCGCACACGGCGGCAACAAGTCCGCCGCAGCCGTCGCCGCCCACACCTCGCGGACGGCGTACTACCAGCAACTCGCTCGCATCGAACAGGTGCTGGGAGTGCGATTGGAAGATCCGGAGTCGATGCTGTCGCTGTACGTGGCATTGCTCGCCCACGACCTCGGCGCCGCCACCCGTCCGAGCGAGGAAAACCCACCCGGACGTGGAGCACAGTGATCGGGTCCGGCGCGCCGATATCCCTCGTATGGTGTTCTCTTCCTTCGCCCCGGTCGCCGCTTGCCTGATCGGGTTCGGCGGCCTGGCCGCGCCGCACGTCCCGGAGTCCGCGATGCAGCTGACCATGCACGAGACCTCCGGCCGCGTCACGAGCGCGTCCCTGACCTGCGACCCCACCGGCGGCACGCACCGCCACCGCGACGCCGCGTGCGCGACGCTCGCCGCGGCCAGCGGCGATTTCGACCGCATCGCCCCGCATCGGCAGAAGTGCACGATGATCTACTCCCCGGTGGACGTCACAGCGCTGGGCAACTGGCGGGGCACGCGGGTGACGTACCGCGCGACCTACCCGAACAAGTGCGTGGCGGACAGCCAGTCGAGCGGGGTGTTCGCGCTCTAGGCCAGGGTTTCGCGGCGTCGGGTGCCGGCGGTGCGGTCCCGCCGCCGGTGCTCGACAGGACAGCCGCTCGAGTTCCCGCCGACTCAGCCGACACAGTCGGCACAGTCGCGGTGCTCAATCGCACGGCGTTCCGGTGCGGACGGTTTCCCGGGCTCGGGCGCGGCTGAGGTTCCAGGCTGGCCAGGCGTCGTCGGGCAGAGCGTTGAGCACCGGGCGCAGGATGCAGGCCGCGTCGGGACGACGTTCGGTCACCACCGGGACGACGTCGGCGGAAAACCGGGACAGATAACGGATGTCCAGCGGTTTGCCGTGCGCCGCCCGGTCCAGGTTCGCGTCGGCGATCAGGGCTTCCGGGTTCGCCGCAGCCAGCCCCAGCAGCGCCAGCGCCCCGGTCGCGATCGCCGCGCGGGGCAGCCAGGCCGCGCGGAGCGTGCCCAGCGTCGCGCCCGCCAGGAGAAACACCACGCCGAGCCAGATCTCGCAGACCTCCACCAGCAGGCGCAGCACGGTGAACCCGTAAGCCTGCTGGTAAGTCCACATGCGACTCAACGCCGACAGCACCAGCACCAGGCTCAGCACCGCCAAGGCGCCGAGCAGCACCCGCACCAGGACCCGGTCGGCACGGCTGGCTTTCGGAGCCCAGCGCAGCGCCGCGGCGACGATGCCGAGGGTCAGGACCGTGCAGGCGCAAAGCTGCCAGAAACCGCCGCGGGCGTAGTCCGCCGAGGTGAGGCCGTCCGTGCGGAGGACGTAGTCCGTGCCACCGAAGAGGGCTACCGCCTGCACCAGGACGTAGACGGTGAACAGGGCCGCCAGCGTGGCCAATGCCGACGTCCACAGTAGCCGGTCGCCTGCGGTGGCCGTCCGGTTTTCCCGTTCCGGCAAGGGATCCGCGGAGATCAGGAAGACACCGGCAGTGCCCCCGAAGGCCACGGCGAACACCAAGGCCCATTGGAAGGCGGAATCGGGTCGCACGGTCGGGACGAGATCGCCGACGAAGTGCGCGAAGTTCGCATCCGCGCTGATCAGCAGCGGGAGGAACACGACCACCACCAGCGCGGAGACCAGTACCGCCGCGAAGACCCGCGTCTGACTTCCCCCTGAACGGCGCACCCGGCGAAGCAGCCACGGCACCGCGCGGAAGGCTTCGAGGGGAATCGCGAGAGCGTCGTAGGTGGTGCCGTGCACGGTTCGCCGACCGACTACCGCGAGCGACGCCGCGATTCCCGCTGCCAGCACGCACAGCACGAACAACCAGTCGGCCGCCCGCACCGCTCCGACGCTCAGCAACGCGATCGCCAGCACACCCCACGCCGCGCGCCGCCACCGCAGCCCCGGTCCCGCCTGCACGACCAGCACCGCGATGCCCGCCGACGCCGCCGCCAGCACCCAGCCGATCCCCGGGCGGTCCAGTGGCACGAACGTCGCGGCGGCCACTGCGACAGCCACTGCCGCCAGCCTTGCCCCGGCGGGCACCGCCGCCTCGGCCCTGGCGAACAACGGCCGCGGTCCCGGACGCCGCTGGTCGATCACCACGATCCCGGGCGGAACAGCGTGTGCGGGCCGGACCTCGACGTGCTCGGACATGAAACCTCTCTCTTCGCGATAGCAAACACGCAACGGATCGCCGTTCCCGATGAGCGGAGACGGGCAGGGCGAGCTAGGACCAGGCGGATGACGGGCAGTCAAGGACGCGCCGGGCCGGGGAGCGGCCGGAGCACCACCGCGGGCAAGCATCGGTGCCGGACCAGAAACTTGAGCCGAGTCCGCTCGGCTCGCCTGACCGCATCTTCAGGTCCGTGAGGGGACCCCAGAGGGAATCAGATTGCTTCAGGGGTCCCCTCACGGACCGCAAATCCGGCGCCCCGGCACCGGCGACGCAGCCGTAGGTTCCGGGCATCGCATCTCAAGCAGGCAAGGTCACCCGGATCCGGCACCCCGGCCCGCCGCCGCCAGCCGCCGTCTCTCCCCCGGGCGCCGCCGCGACCGGCTCGGAGCCGACCACCGCGACCGTCCCGCCGTGCAGTTCCACCACCCACCGCACGATCGCCAGACCAAGGCCGGTCCCGCCGCCCCCGGCGCGTTCTCCCCGGGTGAACCGTTCGAACACCCGGTCCCGGTCGGCTTCCGGAATCCCCGGGCCCTGGTCGTGCACCTCGATCCGCGCTTCCCCGGCCTCGACCCGCGCCAGCACCGCCACCTCTCCCCCGGCCGGGCCGTGCCGGGCGGCGTTCTCCAGCAGGTTCAGCACCACCTGGTACAGCCGTTCGCGATCGGCGGGCACGGTCGCGCCCGGCGGGGTCACCGAGACGGCGAACCGGACCCCGCGACCGGCGGCCGCGGCCATCGCCTCCGCCTCGGCGGCGACCTCGGCCAGCAGGTCCGCCAGGTCGACCGGCGAGCGGTCCAGCGGCAGAGTCCCGGCGTCGATCTGCGACAGGTCCAGCAGTTCGGCGACCAACCGGCCCAGGCGTTCGGTCTGGTGCAACGCCGTCCGGAGCGTCGCGGGGTCCGGCGAGGCGACGCCGTCCACCAGGTTCTCCAGCACGGCGTTCAGCGCGGTGATCGGCGTCCGCAGTTCGTGCGAGACGTTCGCGATCAGTTCCCGGCGCTGCCGGTCCGCGGTGGACAGGTCGGCGGCCATCTGGTTGAACGCCGCGGCCAGCGAGCCGACCTCGTCGCGGGCGGTGGCGCGGATCCGGCGGGTGTAGTCGCCTTTCGCCATCGCCCGCGCGGCCGCGGTCATCTCGCGCAGCGGCCGCGTCATGCCGTGCGCCAGGATCTGCGACGTCAGCAGCGCGATCGCCACCGCGGTCACCGTCGTCCGCGGCGGCAGCCAGCCGATCTGGTAGCGGAAGAACGCGAACGCGATCCCGCCGGACGCGACCATCAGGATCGCCAGTTTCAGCTTGATCGAGCGGATCCCGTCCAGCGGCCTCGGCAGGAAATCGACGGCCTTCGCGAAAAACGGCTTCACGCGGGCACCTCCAGCGCGTACCCGACGCCGTGCACGGTCCGGATCAAATCGGCCCCCAGCTTCCGCCGCAGCGCCTTGATGTGGCTGTCCACCGCCCGGGTGCCGGCTCCGGTCGCCTGCACGTCCCAGTCCCACACCTCGCTCAGCAGCCGTTCCCGCGGCTGCACCGCACGCGGCCGGCGCGCGAAATGCACCAGGAGGTCGAATTCGATCGGCGTCAGCTGGGCGGGTTCGCCCCCTCGGCGAACCCGGCGCTCGGCGATGTCGATCTCCAGGTCTCCCAGCACGATCCGTTCCTCCGCCGCGGCCGAGGAACGCTCCACCCGCCGCAGCAACGCCTGGATCCGCGCGGACAGCACCCGCATCGAGAACGGCTTCGTGAGGTAGTCGTCCGCGCCGACGCCGAGGCCCACCAGCAGGTCGGTCTCGTCGGCCCGGGCGGTGAGCATCAGCACCGGCACCGGCCGCCGCGCCTGGATCCGGCGGCACACCTCGAGACCGTCGAAACCGGGCAGCATCACGTCGAGAACCACCAGGTCCGGGCTGGTCGCCGCCTCCGCGTCGACCGCCGCGGGACCGTCGTGCGCGACCGTCACGGAGAACCCTTCCGCGGTCAGCCGGGCGTCGATCGACGCGGCGATGGTGAGGTCGTCTTCGACGACCAGCACCCGTCTTCCCCCGTTGTCCATGCCGCTGACTTTAAGCAATCGCCGTGGAGGCCATCCGGGTGAGATGTGGAGATCCGGTGGAGATGTTTCCGCCGTTTTGCCCGTACGTGACGAGCAAGTTGTGACCTACGTCATGCACCCCGGCGCGGTTCGGCGCAATCGACAGACTGCGCCGAGGGCGTCCGAACAGTGAACAGTCTGTCTCTGCCCCCGGCCCCCGCCCGGCGCGCAGGATTCCGCAATGGAGCCGACGACACGTGAGCACAGCCGGGTGGACCTCGGCGACGTGCGGGCGCTGCGAGGCAGCCGGTTCTTCAACGACGAACTGGCCCCGGTCCCGGCCGGGAAACGGACCTGGACGACCTACAACTATTTCGCGCTGTGGATGGGCATGGCGCACAACATCCCGTCGTACGCGCTGGCCGCGTCGCTCATCGCGCTCGGCATGAACTGGCTGCAAGCGCTGATCACGATCACCATCGGCAACCTGATCGTGCTCGCGCCGATGCTGCTCAACAGCCACGCCGGCACCAAATACGGCATTCCGTTCCCGGTGTTCGCCCGCGCGTTCTACGGCTTGCGCGGCGCGAACCTCGCCGCTCTGCTGCGCGCGTTCATCGCGTGCGGCTGGTTCGGCATCCAGACCTGGGTGGGCGGCGAGGCGATCTACGTGATCGTCGGCCGCCTGGCCGGGTCCGGCTGGCGCGATGCGGCGGTGATCGCCGGGCAGCACTGGACGATGTGGCTGTCGTTCGCGGTGTTCTGGCTGCTGCAGATGCTGATCATCTGGCGCGGCATGGAAGCGGTCCGCAAGTTCGAGAACTGGACCGCGCCGCTGGTGTCGGTCGGGTTCCTGATCCTGCTCGGCTACGTGCTGGTGAAGGCGGGCGGGCTCGGCCCGATCCTGCACGACAGCGGGAAACTCGGCTGGGGGCCGGGGTTCTGGAAGGTGTTCGCGCCGTCGCTGATGGCGATGATCGCGTTCTGGTCGACGCTGTCGCTGAACATGCCGGACTTCACCCGTTTCGGCGGCAGCCAGCGCAAGCAGATGCGCGGCCAGATCTTCGGGCTGCCGACGACGATGACGTTCATCGCGATCGTCGCCATCCTCACCACGTCCGGCGGGCACGTGCTCTACGGGCAGGACATCTGGGACCCGGCGCAGCTGGCGGACAAGTTCTCCAGCCCGGTCGTGGTCGTCGTCGCGCTGATCGCCCTGGTGCTGGCGACGATCTCGGCCAACCTGGCGGCGAACGTCGTCAGCCCGTCCTACGATTTCTCCAACGCTTTCCCGAAACGGATCACCTTCGCCCTCGGCGGGCTGATCACCGGCGTGATCGGGGTCCTGATCCAGCCGTGGCGGCTCTACTCCGACCCGGACATCTACATTTTCGCCTGGCTCGGCTTCTACGGCGGCCTGCTCGGCGCGGTCGCCGGGGTGCTCGTCGCCGGGTACTGGGCGGTGAAGCGGACCCGGCTGAAGCTGGCCGACCTGTACCTGCCCAGCGGCGAGTACTGGTTCACCGCGGGCTGGCACTGGCGCGCGCTCGTCGCGACCCTGCTCGGCGCGGTGCTCGCGGTCGGCGGCGCCTACGGCGGGCCGTTCCCGGAGGACGGGCTCATTCCTTTCCTGAAACCTTTGTACGACTACAACTGGGCAATGGGCTTTGTCGGCGCTTTCGCCTGCTACGTCCTGCTCAGCCTTCCTTTGAACGCGCACCGGAACGAGGAGGAAACCAGTGTCTGACACGGTCCGAGCGGCTTTGATCCAGCAGCGGTGGACGGGTGACAAGGACTCGATGATCGCGAACGCGGTCGACGCCGTCGGCAAGGCTGCTTCGCAAGGCGCGCAGGTGGTGTGCCTGCAAGAACTGTTCTACGGCCCGTACTTCTGCCAGGTGCAGGACGCGGATTTCTACTCCTACACCGAAGCTATCCCGGACGGCCCCACCACGAAGCTCATGCAGGAGGTCGCCGAACGGCACGGTGTCGTGCTCGTGGTGCCGATGTACGAACAGGAACAGCCGGGCGTCTACTACAACACCGCGGCGGTGATCGACGCCGACGGGAAATACCTCGGGATGCACCGCAAGAACCACATTCCGCAGGTGAAGGGATTCTGGGAGAAGTTCTACTTCAAGCCCGGCAACCTCGGATATCCGGTTTTCGACACCGCAGTCGGCCGGATCGGCGTGTACATCTGCTACGAACGGCACTTCCCCGAAGGCTGGCGGGCACTCGGGCTGGCCGGGGCGCAGATCGTGTTCAACCCGTCGGCGACGAGCCGCGGCCTGTCGGAGTACCTCTGGCGGCTGGAGCAGCCCGCCGCTGCGGTCGCGAACGAATACTACGTGGGCACGATCAACCGGGTCGGCGTGGAACCGCTGGGAGACAACGACTTCTACGGCCAATCGTACTTCGCCGACCCGCGCGGCCAGCTCGTCGGCGAGGCGGCTTCGGACACCGAGGAGGAGATTGTCGTCCGCGATCTCGACATGGGCAAGCTCGCCGAGGTCCGCGACCTGTGGCAGTTCTACCGCGACCGCCGCCCGGACACCTACGGACCCCTCGCGGAGGCCTGATGAGTGTCCTGATCTCCGGCGGGCAAGTGGTTTCGCCGTCCGGCGCGGTCGCCGCCGACGTGCTGGTGGACGGCGAAACCATCGCGGCGGTGGGCGCGCCCGGAACGCTGACCGGCGACGAAACCCTCGATGCGACCGGGAAGTACGTGCTCCCCGGCGGCATCGACGCGCACACGCACATGGAGATGCCGTTCGGCGGCACGCATTCAGTCGATTCCTTCGAGACCGGAACCATCGCCGCCGCGTGGGGCGGGACGACGACGATCATCGACTTCGCCGTGCAAGCCAAGGGAACTTCCCTGCTGTCCACTCTGGACAAATGGCATGCCAAAGCGGACGGAAACTGCGCGGTCGACTACGGGTTCCACATGATCGTGTCCGACGTCAACGACTCCACGCTCAAGGAAATGCGGGCGTGCGTCGACGGCGGGGTCGGCAGCTTCAAGATGTTCATGGCCTACCCGGGCGTTTTCTATTCCACCGACGGGGAAATCCTGCGCGCCATGCAACAGGCGCGCGAGATCGGCGCGACGATCATGATGCACGCGGAGAACGGCATCGCGATCGACGAACTGGCCGCGCAAGCGGTCGCCGCCGGGAACACCGATCCGGTGCAGCACGGCCTGACCCGCCCGCCCGAACTAGAGGGCGAGGCGACCTCGCGGGCGATCCGGCTCGCCCAGGTGACCGGATCTCCGCTGTACATTGTGCATCTGTCGGCGGCACAGGCGCTCGCCGCGGTCGCCGAGGCGCGGGACAACGGGCAGAACGTCTTCGCCGAGACCTGCCCGCAGTACCTCTATCTGTCCATTGAGGACCTGGCGAAACCTGATTTCGAGGGTGCCAAGTTCGTGGCTTCCCCGCCGTTGCGGGAGAAATCGCACCAGGCCGACCTGTGGCGAGGACTGCGCACGAACGACCTGTCCGTGGTGTCGACCGACCATTGCCCGTTCTGCTTCAAGGACCAGAAAGAGCTGGGCCGCGGCGACTTCCGGGCGATCCCGAACGGGATCCCGGGCGTCGAGCACCGGATGGATCTGCTGCACCAGGGCGTCGTGGCGGGCGAGATCTCGCTCGGCCGCTGGGTCGAAACGTGCTCGGCGACGCCCGCGCGGATGTTCGGGCTGTACCCGCGCAAGGGCGTGATCGCGGCGGGTTCGGACGCGGACATCGTGGTTTACGATCCTTCAGCTCAGCAAACCCTGTCTGCGGCGACGCACCACATGAACGTGGACTACTCGGCGTACGAAGGGTTTTCGCTCACCGGGAAGGTCCACACTGTACTGTCGCGCGGTCGCGTCGTGGTCTCTCCCGATGGATTCCACGGCAGTCCCGGGCATGGAAAGTTCTTGTCCCGTGAACTCAATCAGTATTTGAATTGAGGCTCTGATGGATTTCGGGATCGTGGTGCAGACCGACCCGCCCGCGGCGGAGGTCGTGCGGATGATGAAGGCGGCCGAGGACGCCGGGTTCCGGTACGGCTGGACGTTCGACTCGTGCGTGCTGTGGCAGGAACCGTTCGTGATCTACTCGCGGATCCTCGAAGCCACGTCCGCGCTGGTCGTGGGGCCGATGGTGACCAGTCCGGGCACGCGGGACTGGTCGGTGATGGCGTCGACCTTCGCGACGCTCAACGACATGTTCGGCAATCGCACGGTGTGCGGCATCGGCCGCGGCGATTCCGCGCACCGGGTCGTCGGCCGTCCGCCGTCCACTTTGGCCACTGTGCGGGAATGCATGCGCACTGTGAAGGATCTCGCCGAGGGCCGCGAGGTCACGATGAACGACACCGCGGTCCGCATCCCGTGGATCCGCGGCGGACGGCTGGAAATGTGGATGGCCGGCTACGGCCCGAAGGCGTTGCAGACCGTCGGCGAGCACGCGGACGGCTTCATCCTGCAATGCGCCGACCCGGCGATCGCCCGCTGGACGATCGGCGCGGTCCGGGACGCCGCGCGGGCCGCCGGGCGCGATCCGGGCGGGATCACGATCTGCGTCGCGGCCCCCGCGTACGTCGGCGAAGACCTGGCACACCAACGGGAACAGCTGAGATGGTTCGGCGGGATGGTGGGCAATCACGTCGCGGACCTGGTGGCCCGGTACGGCTCGGCCGGCGCGGTGCCGCGCGAGCTGACGGACTACATCCGCGAGCGCGAAGGCTACGACTACTCCCACCACGGCCGGGCCGGGAACCCGTCGGCCGCGTTCGTCCCGGACGAGATCGTCGACCGGTTCTGCCTGCTCGGCCCGGCGCCGGCGCACCTCGCGCGGCTGGAGGAACTGGCGGAGCTGGGGGTGGACCAGTTCGCGCTGTACCTGATGCACGACGAGCGGGAGGAGACGATGGCCGCGTATGGGGAGCAGGTGATTCCTAAGCTGACCGCGTGATTACGAGCGTTCCTTCGGCGATGAGACACCTCGACAGGGAGGGGATTAACTATCGCACTGCCAGACTGACATGTTGCCTTAAAACAAGAATCAGTTTCACAACTCTGGTAACAGCACCGCCGGACCCGCCGATCTCATGATCACGAAAACCTTGACACGAGGGCGGCTGGGGACATGGACATCGCGGAGCGCGCGCAGGCGCTGGCACTGAAGATCCGCAAGCACAAGGACAGCATCCAAACCGAGGAGGCGACCAAGAACGCCTTCGTGATGCCGTTCATCAGCACTGTCCTCGGCTATGACGTGTTCAATCCGGCCGAAGTGATCCCGGAGTTCACCGCGGACGTCGGGATCAAAAAGGGCGAGAAGATCGACTATGCGATCGCCCACGACAACCAGATCCAGGTCCTCGTCGAAGCGAAGAAGATCAACGACCCGCTCCGGATCGAGCACGCCTCCCAGCTTTTCCGGTACTTCTCCGTGACCAACGCGAGGATCGCGATCCTGACGAACGGCGAGGTTTACGAGTTCTACACCGACCTGGACGCGCCCAACCGGATGGACGCGAAGCCGTTCCTGGTCCTCGACTTCGCCGACATCGACGAAACGCTGCTGCCGGAACTCGCCAAGCTGACCAAGGAATCCTTCAATCTCGATTCGGTGATCAGCACCGCGGGCGAACTCAAGTACATCGGCCAGCTCAAGCGCATTCTGGCGGCTCAGTTCAAGCAGCCCGAAGACGAGTGGGTCCGTTTTCTCACGACCCGGGTATACGAAGGTTCCTTCACCCAGCGAGTCCGCGACCAGTTCCTGCCGCTGGTCGAGAAGGCTGCCCGCCAGTTCCTGAACGAGCAGGTGAACGACCGGCTCAAGAACGCTTTGGGCGGGCCGGACGCCTACGTCAGCATCACGAGCGGCACCGCCCCGGAAGCGGAACCGGTCCCCGCCGCCGAACCCGCTGCCGCCGTCGAAGAAACCGGCGACCGGGACGTCGTCACGACCGAGGAAGAACTCGAGGGATACCGGGTAGTCCGAGCGATCGTGTGCGGAGAGGTCGCTCCGGCGCGAGTCGTGGCCAGGGACAACAAGAGCTACTTCAGCGTTCTGCTGGACGACAACAACCGGAAGCCGATCGCGCGGTTGTGGTTCAACCGGACGAAGAAGTACCTGGGGATTTTCGACGACGCGAAAGCGGAAACCCGGGTGCCTATCGACCGCGTCGAAGACATCTACGGGCACGCCGAGCACCTTCGCCGCACCGTCGCACGCTACCTCGAAGCCGGGAACTCGACCGGCAATGGACAACCGCCGGTCGAGAACGGCGCTGTGACAGCGCTGTAAAGCTCAGTCCACCATCGCCTGATACACCAGCTGCCGCAGCTGCTGCCGGATCGGATGGGTCGACGACGGCAGCAGCTGCGTGTAGAACGCCACCGTCAGATCCTCGTCCGGGTCCACCCAGAACGCCGTCGAAGCCGCGCCGCCCCACGCGTATTCCCCTGGCGTGGACAGGGTTTTCGCCTTCACCGAGTCGATCAGGACCGAGAAGCCCAGCCCGAATCCGTACCCGTCGAACGGCATCTCCGCGAACAGCGGGCGGCCGTACGCCTCCAGGTCCACATGGCCCGGCAGGTGGTTGGCCGTCATCAGGTCCACCGTGCGCGGGCTCAGCACGCGCACGCCGTCGAGTTCTCCGCGGCGCAGCAGCATCTGCGTGAACCGGTGGTAGTCCGCCGCCGTCGAGACCAGACCGCCGCCGCCGGAAAGGCATGCTGGGCGCGACTGGCCCACCGCACCGAAAGCGTCGTTGCGGACCAGCTTCTTCGTCCCGGGCGCGGGCAGGTACAACGCCGCCAGACGGTCGGTTTCCGAAGTCCAGAAACCGGTGTCGGTCATGCCCAGCGGGCCGAAGATCCGCTCGGCGAACACCTCGTCGAGCGGTTTGCCCGCCAGCACCTCGACCAGCCGGCCGAGGACGTCGCTGGCCACCGAGTAGTTCCATTCGGCTCCCGGCTGGAACACGAGCGGGAAGCGCGCCCACGCCTTGGTGCACTCCGCCAGGTCCAGCCCCGGCGGCGTCCCCCATTCGTACCCGCCGGCGCGGTAGAGCGCGTCGACCGGATGCGTGTGGTGGAAGCCGTAGGTGAGGCCGGCGGTGTGCGAAAGCAGGTGCCACAACCGGATCGGTTCGGTCGCCGGCTCGGTGACCGGAGCCAGCGCCGAACCCTTCGCGTACACCCGGGGCTCGGCGAATTCCGGCAGCCAACGGGAAATCGGGTCGGCGAGGTCGATCAGTCCTTCCTCGACGAACGTCATCGCGGCCACCGAGGTGACCGGCTTCGTCATCGAGAAGATCCGCCAGATCGTGTCGGTTTCCACCGGCGCACCGGCTTCGACGTCCCGCGCGCCGTGCGACGCGACGTGCACGATCCGGCCGTGCCTGCTCACCACCGCCAGGAATCCCGGCAGCAAGCCCTCTTCGACGTACCGGGCGAAATGCCCGTCGATCCGCTGCAGCCGTGCCCCGTCGAAACCCGCGTCGGCCGGATCGGCCTCCACCTTCACCTCGGTCGCCATGCCGGGGACCTTACGCCGAACTGGCCGCTTTCCGCTCCGCTGCCTTTTCCTCGCGCCAGGCTTCGTCGTTCTTGCCCTCGCGCCAGTATCCGGACAGCGACACCGCGTCCCGCGCGACGCCGCGCTCGTCGAACAGGTACCGCCGCAGCTCCCGCACGAACCCGGCCTCGCCATGCACGAACGCGTGCACGTCCTGGTCCGGCCACGGCAGCGCCTTCACCGCGGCGACCAGGTCGTCGGACGCCGAGCGGTGCAGCCAGGTGACCTGAGCGTCCGCCTTGGTGGCGAGCGGCTGGTGCTCCGATTTGTCCGCCACGAGCAGGAACACGTGGGCCAGCGCCCCCGGCGGAAGCGCCTCCAGCGCGGCGGCGATGGCAGGCACCGCCGATTCGTCGCCCACCAGCAGATGCCAGCCGGCGTCGGCGCGCGGCGCGTACGCCCCGCCCGGACCGGCCAGCAGCAGCTCGTCGCCAGGCTGCGCGCGCTGCGCCCACGGCCCGGCGAGCCCCTCGTCGCCGTGCACCACGAAGTCGAGCACCAGTTCGCCCGCCGCCTCGTCGTACGAGCGGACGGTGTACGTGCGCAGCCGCGGCGCGTGCTCGCGCGGCAGTTCCTCGCGGATCCGGTTGAGGTCGAACGGCTCCGGATACTCCACTCCGGGCACCTTGAAGATCACCTTCACGTACGCGTCGGTGAACTCGTTCGGGCGGAAATCCCGCAGCCCTTCGCCGCCGGCCACGATCCGGATCATGTGCGGAGTGAGGTGCTCCTTGCGCAGCACCTCCAGCCGCACCGCGGGCCTCCCCTTGCGCGCCGGACCTTCGGCCATCGAACACCCCTGTTTCAGTAAGGTTTACCTAAGTAGCTGCTCCCACGGTACGCGCCTTCACCCGTTCCGCCCAGTGCGACTGTCCGCGAGTTCGGCGAGCAGTGCCCGGAAACCCGTACCGGTCCGGTCCCGGAAGCCGACGAAGAACCGGTTCGCCAGCAGCACTCCCCACCACTGGCCGGTCGCCGCGTTCCGGACGCGGTGTGTGACCCGGGACCCGGCCGGATCTTCGGCGACCTCGTACTCCCCGCGATACCACCAGCCGCCCTGCGCGGCGAGGAACCGGCGCTCGCGGTCCACTTCCAGCTTCATCGGGTAATCCGAAGCGGTCAACTGCTTTTCCAGCCGCGCGAACACCTCTGCCGGCGCGGCCGGAACGACACCGGACACCTCGACGATCGTTCTCATGCTTCCCACGGCTTCGAAACCCGCGTGTTCTGGAACGCGGTGATCCGCCAGCCCTCGTCGCCCCGCACCAGGACGTAGGTCAGCGCGCTTTCGCGGCCTTCCGCGGCGGGGTCGTCGCCTCCGGTCAGCGACGAACCGCCGCCGGCCACGATGACCGCGACGTCGTCCCGCAGAAAGCGCACCCGCGGTTCACCGAAGCCGGTGAGCTTCGAGCCTTTCAACGGCCCCTGGAACAACTCCCGGTGCGAGTCCGCGATGGCCTGGCGGCCGATGAACCGGAGACCGAAGAAGGTCACGTAATCGGCGTCTTCGGTGAACAGGTTCCCGTAGGCGTCAGCGTCCCCGCTGTTCCAGGCGTCGGCGAGGCGGGTGAGGACGGACAGGACTTCTTCGCGCTGCGACATGCTGATTCCCCTTAACGAACGTCGTTCGCGTACGGGTTCAGTAGTACTCACGAACACCGTTCGCGTCAAGGACGGGGACTCGTCTAGGCTTCGGGGATGACCGCACCGCCCCCGCCCTGGCGCCGCACGCCGAGCCCGCGCCGGCGCGCCGCGAAGCAGATGCTGTCGCAGGAACTGATCGTGAAAACCGCGCTCGAAATCCTCGCCGCCGAAGGCATCGACGCCGTCTCGATGCGCCGGGTCGCGCAGCAGCTGGAGACCGGCCCCGCGTCGCTTTACGCTTACGTGGCCAACAAAGAAGAACTCGACGAGCTGATGCTCGACGCGGCACTGAGCGAAGTGCCGTGCCCCGAACCGGATCCGCAGCAATGGACCGAACAGGTCAAAGAGCAAGTGCGGCACCAGATCCGGGCGATGATGGCGTATCCGGGCATCGCGAAAGTCGCGTGGCGGACGCCGATCCCGGTCACGCCGAATTCGCTGCGGCAGGGCGAAGTCATGCTTCAGCTGCTGCGCGCGGGCGGCCTGGATCTACAGCAGGCAGTCTTCGCCGGGGACGCGTTGAGCACGTACGCCAAGGCCTTCGCCTACGAAGCCAGCGGCTGGACGTTCGGCGATTACGACCCGGCGGAAATGAGCGAACGCGGGCAGCAGATGGTCGCCTACATGCAGTCTCTTCCCGCGAGTGCGTTCCCGAACCTGTTGCGGGCCGGGGAATTCTTCACCGCGGACACCAGCCAAGCCCGGCTCGAGTTCGCCTTGGAAGCGTTCGTGGCCGGGCTGGCGGCGATGGTCAGAAAGTGAGCACGATCTTCCCGCGCGTGTGTCCCTGTTCCAGTTCGCGATAGGCGGCTTGGACCTCGGCCAGCGGGTACGTCGCGGCGACCGGGACGTCGAGCAATCCCTTGTCCGCCAACGCGACGAGGTCGCGCATCACTTCGGCGCTCGCTCCGGCGATGTTGCCCTCGGTCTTCACGCGGTACTTCTCGGCAGCGGCGAAGTCGACCACCGTGTCGATCCGTCCGGGATAGACGCCCAGCCGCAAGGCGAGTTCGACGTAGCCGTCGCCGTAGGTGTCGATGAACGCGTGCACTTGGTCGCCGGTCAGCTCGCGGAGCCGCTCTTCGAGCCCTTCGCCGTACGCGATCGGGACGATGTCGTGCTCACGCAGCCATTCGTGGTTCGCTTCGCTGGCAATGCCGATCACCGTCGCGCCGGTGAGCTTCGCCAGCTGGACAGCCAGCGAACCGACGCCGCCAGCGGCCCCGGACACGACGACCGTCTCGCCCTCGCGCGGGCACACCGCCTCGACCGCGGCGTACGCGGTGGTTCCGGCGACGAACAGACCGCCCGCCACCTCCCAGGACAGCCCGCTCGGCTTCGGAACGAGGTGCTCCGCCGGGACCAGCACGTACTCGGCCTGACTGGAGCGGGTGTGCACGAAGCCGACGACCTCGTCCCCCACCTGGATTTCCTCGACGTCCGCCCCCAGCTCCGCCACTACTCCGGCCAGGTCGCTGCCCTGCCCGGACGGGAACGTGGACGGCCAGCGCTCGGCAAGAGCGCCCTCGCGGATCTTCGCTTCCCCCGGATTGATGCCCGCGGCCCGGACCTGGACGAGCACTTGCCCGGATTCCGGCACTGGCCGAGGCACTTCGGCCAGCTGCAGCACTTCGACCCCGCCGTGTTCGCCGTATCTGACCGCTCGCGGCATACGCGTCTCCCTCGCTCGTATGCTTAGCCCAACAAACGATCGACGGGATTTATGCCCGGCGGGCGGAAATTCAGCCGGCCAGCCTCCGGACCACGGCATCCGCGAGCAGCCGGCCGCGGTCGGTGAGCACCGCGCGCCCACTGTCCAAATCGGACACTTCGAGCAGCCCCTCCGCGGCGGCCGCCCGTGCTTCCTTGATTCCGGCCTCGTCGAGCGCGGACAACGCCAGGCCGTCGGAGATCCGCAGCTCCAGCATGATCCGCTCCAGGTGCCGGTCGTCGTCGGTGAGCACCTCGCGATCCGCTTCCGGGCTCTGTCCTTCAGCGAGCAGGCTGGAGTACTTGGCCGGATGCTTGACGTTCCACCACCGCACGCCGCCGACGTGGCTGTGCGCGCCCGGTCCGGCACCCCACCAGTCCCCGCCTCGCCAGTAGCCGAGATTGTGGCGGCACCGCGATGCGTCGTCAGTCGCCCAGTTCGACACCTCGTACCAGGTCAAGCCCGCACTGGCGAGGACAGAGTCGATCATTTCGTAGTAGCTGGCGAGGGTGTCGTCGTCCGGCGCGGGCAGCTCGCCGCGCCGCACCCGGCGGGCCAAGGCGGTGCCGTCCTCCACGATGAGCGCGTATGCGGACACGTGATCGACGCCCGCGGAAAGAACGGCGTCGAGCGACGCGCGCAGGTCTTCGGCCCGCTCCCCCGGCGTGCCGTAAATAAGGTCGAGGTTGACGTGCTCGAACCCGGCGGCCCGGGCTTCGCGGGCGGCGTCGACCGGACGGCCGGGCGTGTGCACGCGGTCGAGCACCTTCAGCACGTGCCTGGCCGCGGACTGCATGCCCAGCGACACCCGGGTGTAACCCGCGTCACGGATGCCCCCGAAGAACTCGGGCGAAGTGGACTCCGGGTTCGATTCGGTCGTCACCTCGGCGTCCGGCGCGAGCCCGAACACCGACCGGACGCCGTCGAGCACCTCGGCCAGCCCGTCCGCGCCGAGCATGGACGGCGTCCCGCCGCCGACGAACACCGTCTCCGCCTGGGGCGCGTTGCCGAGGATCTCCGCGCCCAGCTCCAGCTCGCGACGCAGCGCGTCCAGCCACGACCGCGGCGAGGCGGCGGAGCCGAGTTCGCCCGCGGTGTAGGTGTTGAAGTCGCAGTAACCGCAGCGGGTCGCGCAAAACGGCACGTGGACGTACACGCCGAACGGACGCGTGCCGAGGCCCGCGAGCGCGGTCTCGGGCAGTCCGGCGGGAGGACGGTGGGTGTCGGGAACAGGCACGACGTCCATTCTCCCCCGCCGCGCACGGGCCTCCGCGCGCCCCTGCGCCCGAAGGAGCTGCCGAGGCCGGGCGTGCGGTCCGTGAGGGGAATCTGAGTCCGTCAGGGTTCCCCTCACGGACGACTGACCCCCGCCGGTCCCGTCAGCCGTGGCACCGCCTCGGGTCTCTGGCATCGCCCTCGGCTGTCCGTGAGGGCCCCTTCACGGACTCAGATTCCCATGCCAGGGACTTAAGCCGGGCGACCTCGGCCTGCCGACTGTCCACACGGGACGCCAACCCAGCCGAAATGCCCGATTGACGCCTTCCTGACCGTTTCCGTGGGTCCGTGAAGGGCCCCTTGAGGGAATCAGATTCCCTCAAGGGGCCCGTCACGGACCGCACATCGCGCGCC